>JAUYIV010000403.1 GCA_030688105.1 Actinomycetota bacterium
GTCTGCGGCGGCGAACAGGAACCCCAGATAGCGATCGCCCTCGGGGAGCCGGCGGATTCGACCGCCCAATGGCACCGTGATCTCGATGGACGTGACGCCGGGCACTTCGGACAGGGCGGAGACCCCCCGAACCTCTCGTAAGGTCCCATCGCGGGGGATCGGAAGCATCATCACGCCGCTCGCCGCCGCCTCCCGGTTCATGCCCCGCCGCGGCATTCCCAGCGCCGCACGGATGAGGAGCGACTCCAGGCTCTGGTGGAGCATCCCGAAGCGGAGGGATCGCCCGCACAGACCTCCGATCGACCGCGATGCCACCTCGATCACCTTCGGACCTTCGTCGGTGAGACGGAACTCGGCATGGAGCGGGCCGTGCACGAGCCCCAGCGCCGACACCGCACGACCGAGCACCTCCGCGACTGCGTCGATCACCGATTCGGGGTGTCGCGATGGCGTTACGTAGATCGTCTCCTCGAAGTAGGGGCCCGACAGCGGGTCGGGCTTGTCGAACACGGCAAGGATCTCGACACCGGCGGGGGTGGCCAACGCCTCGACCGCGACCTCCTCGCCATCTAGGTACTCCTCGACCAGTAGCGGCGGCGAGCCCCCCGCCTCCACGAGAAGGGACTCGACCCGCGTCACCGCGTCGGCGAGCTCGGCGGCCTCGTCGACACGAATCACCCCACGGCTTGCACTCAGGGTGCGCGGCTTGACGACGACCGGGTAGCCGATCTCCGCCGCCGACGCGTGCGGATCCTGATCGGCGGCGAGCACTGCGAAGCGCGGCTGCGGGACCGCGGCGGCGAGGAGGAACCCCCGCATCACCGCCTTGTCCCGCGTCGCCGAAACCGCGCCCACCGGGTTGTGCGGCAGCCCGAGCGCCTCGGCCACCATGGCCGCCACCACCACCCCTGAGTCGTCGACCCCGAGTATCGCGTCCAGTGGAGCGTCCTCGACCGCGGCGACGATCGTGTCCGCGGCGCGGCGAGGGTCGAAGCAATCGATGGTGATCACCGCGGCGACACCCGGGGACAGGGGCAGCGAACCCTCGGTCGCCACGATGAGGTCGACGCCGAGGTCGGCCGCGGCGTCGACGAAATCGGCACCGCGATACGAGGTCGCCGGGAGCACCAGGCCGAGTCGGGACATCGGGCAATGATGGCGCGGCCGCAGCGCTCCACGCTTCCCCGTTTACCATGTCGGTCGATGCCTATCGACGATCGAACGGTGATCTCCGTGACCCCGGAGGCAGTCGAGGCGATCCTTCGCATCCGCTCAGCCGAGCCCGATGCCGAGGATCTCGCCTTGAGCGTCGCCATCACCGGGGTACGCGGTCTCCAATTCGCCTACGAACTGACCTTCATCGCCAAGGCGAACGCCGCCGATGACGACGTGCTCCAGGTCTTCCAGACGCTGCCGGTGATCGTGCGCGCCGACAGTGCCTCACGCCTCGAAGGCGCCGCCATCGAGGTCGGAGAGTCCGGATTGGGGATCGACAATCCCAATAGCCCGAGCCCCAAGATCCCAACCGACGGCACCGTCCCGACCGGACCGCTGGCCGACCGAATCGCCGGTGTGCTGACCGAGCAGATCAACCCGGCGATCGCCGCCCATGGCGGGTTTGCCGAGCTGATGGGAGTGGAGGGCACGACGGTCTTCCTCAGGCTCGGCGGCGGGTGCCAGGGATGCGGCCTCGCAAGGGTGACCCTGGGCCAGGGCATCGAAGTGGCGATCCGAAACGCCGTGCCCGAGGTCGGCGAGATCATCGACGTGACCGACCACGCCTCGGGGGAGAATCCGTACTACGAGGCCGCAAAGAAGTAGGGCCGTGCAGCCGTCAGCCCTTGAGCCGTCAGCCTTCCAGTGCAATCTCCTCCACCAGGTCGATCCCGCGCACCAGGTGCCTGATCTGCTCGGCGAACGCCTCCCGCTCCCGCACGCGCTCGATCCCACCGCCGGCGAGCAGGCCGCGGTTGTCGGCCAGCCGAATGGCGGTGTCGAAGAGCACGGTGGAGATCGCCTCGGGGCTTCGGATCCGCTTCTGCAACCGGTACTGCTCCCCCAGCGCGAGGCAGGTCTTCACGAGAGACTTGCGATCGACATCCCGTCTGAAGTCGGCGTCGACGAGTGAGTCGGCGACCAGCAAATAGGCCTCGAGGATCGGGCGCAGCACCCAATGGGCGGCGTGGGGCGAGATCGACCGCAGCACCGCCTCGCCGCCGGCCCCGCCGAGAGCGCGGTCCCATTCCGGGGCGTGATCGGCGAGGTCGGCGGTCACCTCCTCACGGAACTCGTCACGCTCGGCGAAGTAGAACTCGAACTTGAGGAGGTCGCGCAGCGCCCAGACCTCCTCCCAGAAAGCCTCGAGACGAGCTTCATCCCCGGCCGAGGCGGCGAGAGCCAGCTCGGTGATCGCCGTCGTGATGAAGAAGTGGACGATCGTGTTCCGGTAGAACGCGGCCTTGAGCGCCTGCTCGGGACCGACGGCGTACACGGTCTCGGTTCCCCCTTCGACCTTTCGCACGACGTCGTGAGCCGCCAGAGCGTCGAGCGCCCGCCGCACCACGTCGGCGTCGTCGGGCGGGAGCCGCTCGGTCACCGGAAGGCCCCGCCGGTCGACGAACCCGATGAACTCGCGCAGGGCGCGGTGGGTCTCCTCGACCGTCAGTGCCCGGTCCCCGGTGCCGAGGAGGGCGAGGGTCACCAGCGAGATCGGGGTGATCGGTGTGGCCCGGTTGATCCGCAGCGCCACCTCGAAGGCCAGCTTGGCCACCTCGATCTGGGCCTCCTCGGGGTCGGCGATCTCGCCGGGCTCGTACTTCTCGAGGGTCCCGGCGAGTGAGATCGGCTCGCCGAAGTTGACATAGATGCGCCCGTAGCGGCGGCGCATCGTCCGGAGCACCCTCACCAGCCATCCGAGGGACTCCTTCTCCTTGGCGGCGCCCCTCTGCTCGGCGGCATGCGCCCCGACGTCCTGAATCTGGTCGTACGCGATCGACGTCGGTACCAACACCACGTCTTCGCACGAGCCGCGGCGCCACGAATCGGTGACGTAGGCGAGCATCCCGTACCTCGGCCCGCGGAGCTTGCCGCTGCGGCTCCGGCCACCCTCCAGGTACCACTCCAGGGGAAACCGCTTCGAGAGCAAATAGTCGACGTACTGCTTCAGGACGAACTTGTAGGGCTCGTTGTCCTTGAACGCCCGCCTGATGAAGAAGATGCCGTGGCGGCGGAGCAGCCCCCCTATCGGGAAGAAGTTCATGTTGATGCCGCCGGCGGCGTGGTTTGGCGGCATCCCGTTCTCGTAGAGGATGTAGGTGAGCGCGAGATGGTCCAGGTTGGACTTGTGGCTCGGGAGGTAAGCCAGCGAGTGCTGATGACCGAGCTCCTCGAGGCGATCGATCGCAGCTCGGTCGTAGACGATCCGGGTCTCGTACCCCTGGGTGTAGACGAGGCGGATGAGGGCGGCCACCAGGTCGATCACAAAGGTGCTCGGTGTCGCCGCGATCTCGCGGAGATGGCGCGCCGCCTTGCCGGCGAGCTCCTCCACATCCTCACCGGTCCGACGGGAGAGATCACGCAACCCCGCCTGGAACGACGCCCTGCTGAGCAGGTCCTCGCTGAGGAATCGGGGGACCTTGTACCGGTTGCCGCGGAGCCGGCGCTCGGCGACTTCGAGGGCGAGCCCGCCCTGCAACGCCACGAACTCGGCGAACCCACCGGGGGCGTCCGGCCGGTCGACCCCGGCTTCCACCCAGCGGCGACGCAGATCGGTGAGCAATGCGGGCTCTGCGGTCATCACCCGGGCCCGATCGGGCCGGAATCGCACGATCAGTTGCTGGAGGAGGCGATTCGGGTCCCGGGGATCGCCGAGGGTGATGAGGTCGAGCAACCGTGGG
>JAUYIV010000408.1 GCA_030688105.1 Actinomycetota bacterium
TCACGGCCCTCGAGCTCGGCGCCGACGACTACGTGACCAAGCCCTATTCGATCAGGGAGCTGTTGGCCCGGGTGCGGGCGGCCACCAGGAGGTCGTCTTCGATGGCCGGGCCGGAGATGCTCTCCGTCGGCACCGCCACTCTCGATCGAGCGTCATTGCGGTTGCGCCTGCCCGGAGGGGATCACGACCTCCCCAAGAAGGAGTTCGAGGTGCTCGAGCTCCTCATGGACCAGCCGGGCAGGGTGGTGCCCCGCGCCGAGTTCCTCGACCGGGTGTGGGGCTACACCTGGGTCGGCGAGACGCGCACGCTGGATCAGCACATTCGGCGTCTCCGGCGCCGTCTCGAGTCCGCTCCCGGTGCGCCCAGGATCGAGACCGTGAGAGGGGTGGGGTACAGGCTGACGGAGTGAGCCGCTGACCCGGTGGGCCATCGGCCTTCGGCCATCGGCCATCAGCCGGATCACTTGCGACGGGGGACGGGAGACGGGCGGCGCCTCTTGCGGGTAACGGGTAACGGGCAACGGCTCCTAGACAATGTCCGCCAGGGCGCTCACGTAATCGGCGAACTCCCGCGCCATTCTCCGGGTCTCGGTGGCCACGATCGCCCGGACGACGCCATCCGCATCGAGCACGTATGTGCTCCGGTTGGCGGCACCGACCCGGTCGTCGAAGGTGCCATACGACATGGTGACTTCGCCGTGGGGCCAGAAGTCGGACAGGACGGAGAACCCGAACGAGTTCTTCTCCGACCATGCCCGGTTGGAGAAGACGGTGTCGGTCGTGATCGCCACGACATTGGCGTCGAGCCTCTGCAGGTCCGCGAGCCCATCGCGAATGGAGCACAGCTCGGCCTCACAGGTTCCGGTGAACGGGAAGGGGATGAACACGATGAGACTCTTCCTCCCCTTCAGGTCGTCGAGGGACACGGTCTCACCGTCGACGTTGCGGAGGGAAAAGGCCGGTGCAGGCGAGCCGACTTCGGCGGGCATAGGGGGGCTTTCGTTGTGGGAGTACCGGATCGTACCGAGTGGCCGGTGGCGGGTGGCGGGGGACGACCTCTCTCAAGCGAACGGCATTCGATCCCGATATCTCCATGATGTCTCGATCGATGGACGGCCCCTCCACGGGTCGGCCTCCCGCCGCCGTGGATGGCTACGCACCCGTGCTCCGAGGGGCTGTGCTGGTGCTCGCGGTGGTCGTGCCGACGACCGCCGCCGCCCTGACGGCGCTCTCACTCGTCACCGGGGCTGGCGGGCTGCTGGCCTGGTCCTTGCTGGGATGGATCGTCGGTGGGGTCTGTGTCATCGAGGCCGGGTTGCGCCGGGCCGACATCGAGCTCATCGTGGTCGCCAGTGCGCTCGGCGTGGCGGTGACGGCTCGACTGGCCCCCCCGACGTCGGTGCCGGCGGTGGTGGCCGGCTCCGTCATGATCGCGCTGGTGCTCTTCACCATGATCGAGCGAACTCCGAGAACGGTGGTCGCCGGGGCCGTCACGGCCGCGGTGCACGGTTATACCCTGATCACCACTGCCGACGATCTGGGGGCGGTCGCCGGGGCGGGCATTCTGATCGCGGCCGGGATCGGCACGTGGCTGGTGCTCGACCGGATGGTCAACCAGATGCGCAAGGACCACAGCTCCTACCGCGAGCTCTTCGACCGGGTTCCGGTCGCGTTGTATCGGACGGGTCTCGGCGGCGCACTCCTCGATGCCAACCCGGCTCTGGCGGAGCTGCTTGGAATGGCTCTTGAGGATCTCATCGGACGACGGGCCCAGGAGTTCTTCGTCGATGTCGACGACTTCTCGCGGCTGCGCGCCGCGATCGGCGACCGGACCGACTCGCTGACGACGGACATCCGTTTCCGACGGCCCGATGGAACCCTCATCTGGGTGCGGGACCAGACGCGGCCGGTCACCGACGATCTGGGGCGGATCGTGTGTTTCGAAGGCGAGCTCCAGGACATCACCGAACAGCGTCGTCATCTCGACGAGCTGGAGACCTTGGTGCGGTCGAAGTCCGAGCTGATCGGTGCGGTGAGCCACGAATTGCGAACGCCGCTCACTGCGGTCGTCGGCTTCCTGGAAGTGCTCCAGTCGGGAGGCGCCGACGGCGAGCGAGTTGAACTGCTGGCCCTCGCCGCAGACCAGGCGCGCGACATCGCGGGCATCGTCGACGACCTGTTGACCGCGGCACGGCTCGACAATCAGGAGCTGGTGGTTCAGGAATCCGCCCTCGACATCCTCGGCACCATCGATGGCGCGGTCACCTCCGTCACCGGAGGTCGTCGGGGAGAGGTCGTCGTCGCAGTCCCTCGGGGGCTGATGGCGTTCGCCGACGGCGCCCGGGTTCGGCAAGTGCTCAGGAACCTCATCGGCAACGCCATGCGGTACGGGCGGTCTCCGATAGAGGTGCGCGCCGAGGATGGCGACGGGCTCATCCATGTCGTCGTCGCCGATCACGGTCCTGAGATCTCCCCCGACGTCGTGGCGCGGATGTTCGACGCCTTCTTCAGCGGCGCGGAGACATCGTCCCGACAGCCGAGTTCGATCGGGCTGGGCCTCGCGGTGTCGCACCGGCTTGCCCGTCTCATGGGAGGTGACCTGCGCTACGAGCGCGTCGGCAACCAGACGCAGTTCACGCTCGATCTGAGGGAGGCCTCTGTGCCGGAAATGGCGGAGAGCGCCTGATCGACGGGCGCGTCCTCCCCCGTCTTCAACGGGGGAGGTGCCGAGCGGAGCGAGGCGTAGGGGGCGGCTGAGACAGCGGGCGCGCACGCAGCTTCACAGCAATACCCGCGCCGCCCACCCCACCGGGTCGGTGAGCTCGGCCTCGTCGGGCACCATCTCCGGCCCCTCCCAGAGCCGGTCGAGGGCATCTTCACCCCACCGCCTGGCCACCTCCGCGCAGAACTCGTTGCCGAGCCGGTACTGGGCGTGCCTCAGGTCGAGGGCGACGGCCTGGTGTAGCAGCTGCTCTCCCTGCGAAGGCTCGGCTCTTCGCCGGTCGATGGCTTCGCGGACCGCGGGTGCGCTCGGAATGAGTGCGCCGGCGGCGCGCCTTATCACGTGCTCGGCATACCCCTCGACCACTGCCAGCAGGCCGCGGATCCGCCCCACCGTCTCCCCGTCGTCCTCGGGAGTGAGCAAGCCGGCGAGCCCGGTCGGCTCGTTCATCATCTGCTGAAGCGCCTCCGGATCCTGGAGAGCCTCGATCCGCCTCTCGATGCCCTCGGTGTCGAATTCCAGGCCGTCGACGTAGGCGTGGGCCAGCATCAGCAGGTGCTCGCGCACCCACGGCACCGCGAAGGACGCATGGTGGGTGACCTCGTGGAGCGCGACCCACAGCCTGGTCTCGCGGGGGTCGAGGCCGTGCTCGCGCCCGAATTCCTCGATGTTCGGCACGACGAGCAGCGGCCCGGTCGGCGTTGCAGACGGAAGGCCGACATCGAACTGAGCGAGCACGGTCTGAGCGATGAACCCGATGGTGGCCCCCATCTGCATCCCGACCAGGGCGGGGCCCAGCGGCTGCAGCGGGGATCCCGGGTCGGAGGCCAGCTTCTCGGCCAGGGGTTCTGCCAGATAGGCAAGGGACTCGATGTTCCCACTGGCCCAGCCCCTTCGGTCCGTGACGTTCGGACTTGTTCCGGCAATCGACGGATCGAGGGGAGAGTGCTGGTCGACGAGCCGCGCCGCGGTGGCAGCCAGTTCCCGGTACTCCTCGTCGAGCCAGGGCTCGATCGGTTCGGCCTGCCCGGCGACGCTCTCCGCGATCTCGCGGGCCAGGCGCCAATTGACGGGTCCGCTCGACCGCAACAGGTCGGCGAGGCGATCGAAGATGTTGTCGGTCACACGTCCTCCGGTCGCTCGAGGAGCAGCACCTGAAGGTCGAGGGTCTCGGAGCCGCGCACGATCGTCACGGTCACCGAATCGCCCACCCGATAGAACCGGAGACTGATCACCAGGCCGTCGAGCGTCACCACCGGCTCATCATCGAACGAGAGGATGATGTCCCCGTCCTGCAGGCCACCGAGGTCTGCGGCGGTTCCGTCGATCACGCTCGCCACCTCCACGCCACCCGGGGCGAGTGCCCCGTCGGGCCGTTCGTCGAAATGGGTGGAGCCGCTGATGCCGAGGAACGCATGGGAGGCCGCCCCGGTCTCGATGATGTCGTCGGCCACCCGCGTCACCAGCTCGACGGGTATGGCGAAGCCGAGGCCCTCGGCCCCGACGTCGCTCACCCCGAATGCCGTCGTGATCCCGATCAAGCGCCCTTCGGCATCGACGAGCGCCCCGCCACTCGATCCCCGGGTGATGGGTGCGTCCGTCTGGAGCATGCCGAACAGCTGGCTGTCGATGGTCACGACGCGCCGGTTGAAAGCCGATAGGACGCCGCTGGTCACCGAAGGGCCGCCTTCCAGGCCCAGCGGGTTGCCCACGGCGATCGCCTGGTCCCCGATCGAGAGGTCGCGCGACGACCCGATCACTATGGGGGTGAGACCGAGAACCTCAACCCTCAGCACGGCGAGGTCGATGAGCGGATCGACACCGATCAGCTCGGCGGGGTACGTGCGGCCGTCGGAGAAGATCACCCGCACCTGGGCCGCGTCGCCGACGACGTGCGAGTTCGTCACGACGTGCCCCGCGGCGTTGTACACCACCCCCGACCCACTGGCCGTGGCCACGAAAGTGGTGCCCGGGGCGGCCTGGCTCACCTCGACGGTGACGATCGAGGGCAAAACCCGTTGCGCCACTGCGGCGACCGCGCTGACCTCGCCCTCGGGAGTGACGATCTGGGTCTCGACGCGTTCGAGGATCGTCACGCCGGCAGGCGCCGGCTCGTCGTCGAGCAGCTGGGAGACGGCCAGGGCGGAGGCGGCCCCGACGATCGCAGGGACCACCACCAGCGCCACCGCCCGCCAGGCCCGGGTCCGGGGTGCCGGGGTTGGGCCGACCCCAGGGGGGATGACCGGCAGCGATGGTGTCGGATCGGCGTCGGGAGGGCGCTCGGGGAGGCGGTCGAGATCGCCTTCGGGGCCGTCCTCGCGGGTGCCCCCTGGCGGGGCGGTAGTGTCGGCCATGGAGAACGATTCTATGGACGAAGCCGACGTACCCCGCCCCGACCTCGTCACGGTCTCCGAAGCCGCGATCGATCCGGTGTTCCTGATCGATGCGGTGCGGAGGCCGGATGCGGGAGCGGTCGTACTGTTCCTCGGCACGGTTCGGGATCATTCCGTGAGCCGTGAGGGGGTGACCCACCTCGAGTACGAGGCATACCGGGAGGTCGTGGAGGCGAAGATCCTCGAGATCGTCGCGGAGGTCCGCTCGCGGTGGGGCGTCGGCTCCATCGCGGCGGCCCACCGGGTCGGCTCGCTCGACGTCGGCGAGGACTCGGTGGGCGTCGCCGTCTCCGCCGAGCATCGTCCCGAGGCCTTCGCCGCGGCGCACCATCTCATCGACGAGCTCAAGAACCGTGCCCCCATCTGGAAGAAGGAGCATTGGGCGGGCGGAGCGGAGTGGGTCCGAGAGGGCCCTCGCTGACGCTCGGGCCCCGTCGACGGCCAAGGGCCGACGGTCTACGGCCAGAGAGCATCATGGACGGCTCGGAGAGCCAATCACT
>JAUYIV010000412.1 GCA_030688105.1 Actinomycetota bacterium
ACCATGGGGAAGATCGTAGAGAGAGCGCGCCAAGCGCCAAGACCCAAGAGCCAAGACCCAAGACCTCTGCTCCTGATTCGTCTTGATTCTTGATTCTTGACTCTTCGACGGGAGACGGGCGACGGGACACGGGCGACCCGGAGGCGCCTGTTGCTCTTCGGCCGATGGCCGAAGGCCGAGGGCCGAGGGCTCCCGAAGACGGGCGACGGGCGCCGGGCGACGCCTCTTGCCGGAGGCGGGCGGCGGGAGGCGGGAGGCGTTAGGTACCCTGCCCGCATGCACATCGCCATCGCCTCGGACCACGCCGGTTATGAACTCAAGGAGCACCTGGCGAAGGCGGTGGCTGGGGCGGGACACGCGGTGACCGATCTGGGCACTCACTCGACCGAGCCCGTCGACTACCCCGACTACGCCGCCGCGGTCGCTCGTGCCGTCGTGACCGGACGGGTGGAGCGGGGGATCGTGGTGTGCGGTTCGGGAGCGGGGGCGGCAATCGCCGCAAACAAGGTTCGAGGGATACGCGCCGCCGTGGCCCACGACACCTACACGGCCCACCAATGCGTCGAACACGACGACGCCAACGTCCTCTCTCTCGGCAGCCGCGTCCTCGGCGAGCAGCTGGCCGAGGAGTTGGTGCGCGCCTTCCTCGAAGCTCGTTTCAGCGGCGGAGAGCGCCATGTGCGCCGACTGGCGAAGATCGCCGCCTTGGAGGCCGAGGCCGCGGGTCCCCAGCCGCCAGGCAGCGGCCTCGGGCCTTCAGCAGGAGCCGTGTAGGCGGTTTTCGCCGCGAACCCGATCCCTCTCCGCACGCTTGATCGCGTATCCACGAACTGCTTCATGTCACCCCGGTGCTCTTCGTACAATCCCCTTCGTGGATCAACTCGTGGTTACCGGCGGTGCCCGGCTCAGCGGTTCCGTGGCCGTGCTCGGAGCCAAGAACGCCGTCTTGAAGCACCTGGTGGCGACGCTCCTCGCACCGGGCACCCATCGCATCGACAACGTGCCGAGCATCCTCGACGTCAGTCTGATGTGCGACGTCATCAACCACATCGGTGCCACCTGCCGGTTCAACGGCTCGACCGTCGAGGTCGATGTGCCCGATGAGCTCGTCCCCGAGGCGCCGATCGATCTCGTCCGCCGGATGCGGGCCTCGATCATCGTGCTCGGCGCTCTCCTAGCCCGGCGCGGAGTGGCCCGGGTGGCGCTCCCAGGCGGCGACGACTTCGGCTCGCGCCCAATCGACATGCACCTCGACGGGCTCGAGGCCATGGGGGCTTCATTCGAGCTGGTGCACGGTGTGCTCGTGGGATCCGCCCCCAACGGGCTCCGGGGCGCCGACGTCCACCTCGAGTTCCCGAGCGTCGGGGCGACCGAGAACCTCTTGCTCGCCGGCGTGATGGCCAGAGGGTCCACGACCATCGGCAATGCGGCCCGCGAGCCGGAGATCCAGGACCTCGCCGAGTTCCTGTCGAGGATGGGGGCCCAGGTCAGGGGAGCGGGCACGTCGACCATCGAGATCGATGGGGTCTCTTCCCTCGAACCGGCTCATCACCGTGCCGTCCCCGATCGTCTGGAAGCGGGCACCTACCTGGTGGCCGCGGCCATGACCGGAGGTGAGGTGACCGTCACCGACTGTGTGCCCGAGCACCTCAGGATGGAGCTCCGCAAGCTCGGCGATGCCGGATCCGAGTACGAGGTCGGCAAGGACTGGGTCACGCTGCGGGGTCCCGATCGGCCCCGACCCGTCGACTTTGCCACGCTGCCGTATCCGGGCTTCCACACCGACATGCATCCCCAGATGGTCGCCCTGCTCTCGCTTGCCAACGGGACGTCGGTGATCACCGAGAACATCTACGCCGCCCGGTTCCGCTACGTCGGAGAGCTCAACCGGCTCGGGGCCGACGTTCAGCTGGAGGGCCAGCACGTGATCATCCGCGGGGTCTCGGTCCTGTCGGGGTGCCCGGTGGATGCCTGCGACATCCGGGCAGGCGCAGCCCTGGTGCTCGCCGGCCTCCGTGCCGACGGGTACACCACCGTGACGGAGGCCCAGCACATCGACCGCGGGTACTCGGACTTCGCCGGCAAGCTGAGGTCACTGGGGGCCGAGATCGTCCGGGAGACGGTCTAAAGGCCCGTTGCCCCGTCGCCCCTTGTCCGTCGCCCGTCGCCCGTCGCCCGTTCAGTCCGCCTTCCGCCCTCCGCCCTGGAAGAGGCTGAAGGCGTTCCGGCGGATGGCCGATGGCCGATGGCTCGCATGTGATTCCCGCTCTGACTCCACGGTTGGTTACTGTCCCCCCTTCGCGGGAATGTTCCCGTACCCACCCCGTTGGAATGAACGCATGGTCGAAGACAGCACCGCCGTCGTCGAAGAGACCTCGTCAGAGGTCGATCTCGATGCGCTCACCGAAACCCTCGAGTACATACGCCCCGCCCTTCAGGCCGACGGCGGCGACCTGATCCTCCTTGGGGTGGAAGGCGGAACCGTCAACCTGCAGATGGTCGGGGCGTGTGGTGGCTGTCCAATGTCGACGATGACGCTCACGGCTGGGATCGAGCGAATCCTCCGCGATCGGGTCCCCGGCGTCACCGGGATCAACGCGATATAGCGCTGGACTTCCGCCCAGCGCCGCCTTCCGCCCTCAGCCCTCGGCCTTCAGCCGGAGTCGGTCAGGCACTGCGCC
>JAUYIV010000415.1 GCA_030688105.1 Actinomycetota bacterium
ATCTGCCCGCGGATCTACTGGGCGCTATGCAGGGGGAAGAGCTCAGCACGATCATCGGGCGGCGTCGGCTGCCGTGGAACCGTGACTTCGGCGGGCGGGCAGTGATGGTGCCCGACGAAGGCGTCCTGCCCACCGTCGAACTCGCCGACGGGATGCGGTTGACGCTCCTCGCTCCGACGCGCACCGCGCTTGCCGAGCTGCGTCCGGTGTGGGAACGGGAGGTCAAGAAGGCGGGCATGGTCCCTGGGGAGGCGGGCGAGCGTCAAGAAGCGCTGCCGGACCGGCTCGGCGAAAGTGAGATCGACCCCGAAGAGCTGGCGTCGGAGCCGTTCGAGGAGGATGGCTCGGAGGCGAACGGTGCGAGTATTGCCATGCTCGCCGAGTTCGGCGACAAGGCACTTCTCCTCACCGGAGACGCTCACGGCGGGATCCTCGCCGACGGCCTGCGACGGCTGGCAGCAGAGCGCGCCGTATCCAGGATTCCGGTCGATGCGTTCAAACTCCCCCACCACGGGAGCAAGTTCAACCTCAGCGCCGAGGTACTCGATCTCGTCTCCTGCCGCCGCTATCTGTTGTCGACGAATGGTGACATCTTCCATCATCCCGATCCGGTGGCGGTGTCGCGGGTGATCGCCCCGCGCTCGGAATCCACCCTCCTGTTCAACTACCGCACGGACACCACCGTGCGCTGGGACTCGGCGAGGCTGCGGCGGCGTTTCCGTTATGACGTGGTCTACCCCGATGAGTCGGGCCGTGGGCTCCGGGTCGCGCTCTGAGCCCGATCACCCAACAGGCGTTGCTGAGCAGATGGGGTCGATAGCGTCGCTCGTCGCTCAGTGCCAGTCGATGCTGTGGACCTGCACCGGGTCGGTGATGCCCTTGAGGCTGACCGTCCGACCATCGGAGGTCGGGAAGGGAATGGCTCCCGCCGCCTCCAGGACCTCGGATGAGGCCACGATCTCCTCGCGTTGGGCGAGCGCGCCGATACGAGCCGCGGCGTGGACTCCCTGCCCGGAGTAGTCGGAGCCCTGCCGTGTCGCCTCGGCGACGTGCATCCCGATCCTGACCCAGGGGGCAAAGCCGTGTTCGCGGCGGTGAGCGGCCAGCCGGCGCTGGATGGCGACCGCACATCGGATCGCTTCGCCGGGTGCCTCGAAGGTGACGAAGAACCCGTCGCCGGTGTGGCGAATCACCTGTCCGCCGTTGCCCTCGAACTCCTCGCGGAGCACTCGATCGTGCCATTTGAGGAGATCCTCCCAGCCGGCATCCCCGATGAGCCCGATGAGGTCGGTCGAGGTGACGATGTCAGTGAACACGAACGTCTTGGTCACCCGTCGCCGGTCGGGCTCACCCGCTCTGGGTGCGTCGGTCACCCCCAGGTCGCCGAGGCTTCGGAGGTCGGATGCCGCACCGAGGTGCTCGAAGGCCGACCGGGCAGATCGGAATTCGAGCATGGCCCCGGTCTCGTCACCCATGGCGCGGCGGGCTCGTCCGAGGAGCGTCCGCGCCTGGGCGGCCTCGTAGGGCAGCTCGATCTCCTGCCACAGACGCCAGGCCCGCTCGAGCGCTTCGATCGCCGCCTCAGGGCGGCCGTCGCTGAGGTCGACCGACCCGCGGCAGGTCAGCGCGGTCGCCTCCCATGCGGCGCCCTCGAAGAGGCTCGCGATCTGCTCGAGCTCGGCGGCTGCCTTTCGGGCGGTCTCGAGATCTCCGGCGGTCAGTGCAATCTCCACCTGTGCCGGGAGCAGCCGCCCCCGAGCCATGGCGCTCGCCGATGCCCCGTCGGCGGGTTGTGCCCGCTCCAGCGCCCCGGCGATGGCCCGAGCCGCCTCGTCCACCCTCCCCAGATCGCGCAAGAGGAGGGCGTAGCCAGGCTGGGCCGAGTGCCCATACTCGTACGCGGTCAGGAATGCCTTCTCCGCCGCCTCGAGGTCGCCCATCCGCCGGCGAACCTCGGCGATCTCGTAGTGGGCGAATCCGACCGCGTCGATGAGATGGAACCGCTCCAACTCGGTACAGGCGCGGCGGGCCTCCTCTTCTGCCTCGGGCCAGGAGCCGCGGAGCCGTTTCAGCTCGGCGCGATGGACCTGGCACACGCCCGGGTACCCGCCTACCGAGTGTGCTCTCATCCAGCGCTCGGCCTCGTCGGTCCATTCGCCGGCGCGCCGATAGTCGGCCAGATTCCGGCATGCGGCGATCGTGTTGCAGTACACGTCACTCGTCGCTCGCAGGTCGTCCTCTTGGGACATCGCCACCGCCGCGGCCGCGTCGATCTGCCTGATCCCCTCCCGCCAGTCCCCCTTCTCGATCATGGCGATGCCCTTGAAGCTCATGGCCATCGACTGCGCGCCGTACCCGCCGTGCCGCCGACTCAGCTCGATCGCCTCGTCGGCGAGAGCGATGGCGTCGCCAAGGTCGTCGTCCACAACCAGGGCCTTGGCGAGGCGGAGGATCTCGAGCCAGGCATGCCCGAGCGACTCCGGCTGACCCTCGAGGAGGTGCTCGACGCGGGCCATCCATCCTCCGGCGACCGACACCGCCATGCGCCGCATGGCGAAGTAGGCGAGCAGCGCGGCCACGGTGGCGGCATCCGCCTTCCGCCCCTCGTCGAGGAGTTGGCCAAACGCACGCTCGAAGGTCTCCACTGCCTCGTCGGGCTGCCCGGTCCACCAGAGGGCGTCGCCGAGCAGGATGAGGTCGTCCGGCGAGAGTCCGCTGTCGTTGTCGACCG
>JAUYIV010000417.1 GCA_030688105.1 Actinomycetota bacterium
GGGCGGCATCGACCCCACGGAGGTCGACTACATCAACCCCCACGGCACCGGCACGCCGCTCAACGACCTGGCCGAGACCCAGGCCATCGAGGCCGTCTTCGGTGACCACGCCCGCAAGCTCGCCATCAGCTCCACGAAGTCGATGACCGGCCACATGATGGGCGCGGCCGGGGCGTTCGAGGGCTGGGCCTCGGTGAAGGTGCTGGACACCGGATGGATCCCGCCCACCATCAACCTCAACCACCCCGACCCGGCGCTGACCCTCGACTACGTCCCCCACGTTGCGCGCCAGGCCGACGTCAAGGTCGCGCTCTCGAATTCGATGGGCCTGGGCGGCCACAACGGAACGATCATCTTCCGCAAGTACGAAGGCGCCTAGAGTTCCGGGCCTCGAGCCTCCGTAGGGCAGGTCCTCAGTCCCTTGTGCTTTTCAGTGACCCCTATCGGCCAACTTGCGGCTCTTCCTTGGCCGATGTGTGCTCGCGCGGAAGCACATTCAGCCTTCAGGGGCACCCCGAAAGCGTCGCGCGGGGTGCTGCCTGGCCGTTAGGGATCACCAGCGGGCACATGCCTTTGGGCGAAGGCCCGTGGCACCGGGTCCGGCCGCCTAAGCGCGTCCTGCGTCCGCTCTCCGCGGTGCTGAAGGCACCTAGGCCAAGGGATTTCAGCGGACGGTGACGTCCACTCGCTGTACGAGGTTGTTGCCCAACCCTTGGTAATTCCATGGTGGCTCAACCGGCTGGACGTTGCCGGCCGCATCGGTCGCTCGGCAGGTCAGCTCATGCTCGCCGAGCCGGGCGTCCCAGTCGAAGGACCAGCCGCGCCAGGCGAAGTCGCCGATCGGGGGATCCATGGCGGCCGGGGCCCAGACGCCATCAACGCCGACCTCCACCCCGACGATGGGCGCATACCCGGACCACGCCCGGCCTCGAAGCGTCGCGAGCCCCGCGTCGACCAGGCGGTGTCGGGTGAAGAAGTCCGGGATCCCGGGCGGGATCATTAGGGCCCGTACGCGCATGCGGGTGACCGGCTCGCCGGGATCGTCGGCGTCGCGCTGGTAGTGGTAGGCCGGCGTCTGCTGGTACCCGCCGAAGGGCTCGTCGACCGCCTCGATGGACGTGAGCCACTTGACGCTCGTCATGCCGTACCAGCCCGGAACCACCAGGCGTAGCGGGAAGCCGTGCTGAGGCGGGAGCGGCTCGCCGTTCATCTCGTAGGCCAGAAGGACATCCGGCCTCAGCGCCTCTTCCAACGTCAGGCTCCGGGCGTAGTCGTGCTCCTCCCCGCCCTGGACGCCGCGGTCGGCGCCGGTGAAGACGATCTCGACCGCTTCTGGGGCGAGCCCGGCCTCCTCGAGCAGCGGCGCAAGCTCGGTTCCCGTCCACTCGGCCGTCCCGATGGCTTCGACCAGCCAGGGCTGACTGAGCGGCCGAGGGCTCAGGCGCGCACGGCCGTTGCCGGCGCACTCGAGGGTAATCGGGATGGTCCTGCGCGGGCGGGCGCGGATGTCGCTGAGCGTGAAGCTGGCCGCGTTGCTGACGAGGCCGCCGATGGCCAGCCGCCATGTCTCAGGACTCACATACGGGATATCGAAGTGGACGAGGAGATAGTGAAGTCCGGTGGGCGTCACGTCGTAGCGCAGCGCCTCGAGCGGCATGCCCCGGTTGCGGCCGGCGAGCTGGAGCTCCTCGAAGGTCAGCGGCCCGTCGGTTGGCTCGAGGGTCGCGGTCGGGGCGGCATCTGGGATCGGGGTTGCGCCCATCGCCGCATTCTATGTCGGTGGTCGACGCGATCGTTACCCGTGATCGGCGTCGGGAGCGGCCCTCGTCGTCTCCCAGCGCGTGCAGCTCCGGCTCGTGACGCGGGTCCTCAGTCCCGTGTGCCTTTCAGTGACCCCTATCGGCGAATCTGAGGCTCCTCGTTGGCCGATGTGTGCTCGTGCGGAGGCACATTCAGCCGCTGAGGGCACCCCGAAGGCGTCGCGTGGGGTGCTGACTGGCCGTTAGGGATCACCAGCGGGCACATGCACCAGCGGGCACATGCACCAGCGGGCACATGCCTTTGGGCGAAGGCCCGTAACCCCGCGTCAAGCCGCTTAAGTGCCTTCCTGTGGGTCTCCCAGCACGTACAGCTCCGGCTCGTGGCGCGGCTCGTGGCCGGGCTGCGTCCGCACCCAGTCGCGCAGCGCGCTCTCGGCGGTGCTGAAGGCCAGCTCGGACCAGGGGATCTCATCGGGGCCGAAGTCCGCCACCTCGGTCGTCTCCACGCCCGGCAGCGCCTCCCCGCCCACCACCAGCGCCTCGTAGATGAGCGTCACCACCGCGGCGTGGGGCCGCGAGTAGGCGCCGATCAGGCGCCCGACCTCGACCCGCAGCAGCGTCTCCTCCTCGGTTTCGCGACGCGCCCCCTCCTGGGCCGACTCACCCACCTCCAGAAACCCGCCCGGGTAGCTCCACAGCCCCAGACCGGGCTCGATACCCCGTCGAGCCAGGTACACGCGCCCCTGGAGCACTGGGAGGGTGCCCACCACCATGCGTGGGTTGCGCCACGTGACGTGGCCATCGGGGCAGAC
>JAUYIV010000420.1 GCA_030688105.1 Actinomycetota bacterium
TGGTCAGAACGTGCTCGTCGAGTACGTATCCGCGGCATTGGCGTCGGTCGTCGATCTCGTCGTGTTCCTCCGGCGACGCCCTTCGAACCGAGTGGTGGAGGAGGTGCTCGAGGTCACCGGGGTCGACCGCGGTCACTTCCAAGTCCACTCGCTGTATGCGAGAGAGCTTCGATCGTGAGAGCCGTCACCGTGCTCGCGGCGATGCTCGGTGTCATCTCGCTCGGGCTCGAACGGTGGCCCGTGGAGGTCGCATTTCGCTTGTGGCTGCCGTTGGGGCTCGGCATGGGATCCGGGGTCGGAATCGGCGTTGGGGCGGCCGCCTTCTCCTTGGGTGCTCCTGATGTCGTCGCCATGGCGTCCGGAGTTCTCGCGGCTCCATTGCCCGGTGCAGCGCGCCGGTCGGCTCACCGACGTCAGGCGCTGCGCGAGGCATCGCGCTGGCCGGACTTTCTCGCTGCCGTCCGAAGCCGGATCGCCACTGGCGCCTCGCTTCCTGAGGCGACACGGGCGGCCGCCCGGCATCTCGGTGGGCGGTTCCTCGAGCTGGATCGAGGCATCGGTGAGCCATTTGCGACCTCGATGGCCCGAGTGAGATCGCACTGGGCGGACCCATTGGCCGATCGGGTGCTGACCACTCTGTCCATCGCCGCCGAGGTCGGAGGCCGGCACGTCGACTCGGTGCTGTCGGCGCTCGCCTCGTCGGTCGGTGACGAGCTGCGCCTGCGACGTGCTCACGACGCGGCGCTGACCCAGCAACGCCTCACCGCCGGAGTCGCTCTGGTCGCCCCGTGGGCGATGCTCGGCCTGAGCATTGCCACCAACCCGACCGCAGCCGACGCGTATTCATCGAGCACCGGCACCTGGATAGTCGCCGGAGGGCTGGTGGCAACGGTGACCGGGTACCTGCTCGCCCGGCGATCGGCTCGTCTCTCCGAACCCCCGAGGCTCTTCTCGTGATCGCGGCGATGGTGTCGGTATCCGTCTTCCTGCTCGTGATCGCATTGAAGCCGCGACTCGTCACCGTCGATCGGTATCTCGGATCCCCCGGTAGGACGAGAACCCGGCGCTTCCGCCTGCCCTCTCCAGGCTCGGCCGTCGCCGGCGCCGTGGTGGGAGCCGTGACCGGGCTCGCCATCGATCAGACCAAGACGGTCGCACTCGGCATCGTCGGAGCTCTGGGTGGCGCCCTGGTCAACAGAGCGGTTCGAAGCACCGCGCGTGAGCGACGCGCCTCGCGACTCGCCCACGAACTGCCCACCGTGGCCGACACGATCGCACTCCACGTGCTCGCCGGGGAGTCGGTTTCCACCGCAATCGCTCGGTTCACCGCGGTCGGTCGCGGAGTCGCCTCCGACGAGCTGAACGCCGTTCTCGCCGCCGGAATCGGCCTCGAGGAATCACTGAGGAAGGCGGCCCGAGAGACGGTGCACCCGGAGGCGGCCCGCCTCTATGACCTGCTCGGTCACGCCCATAGGACCGGGGGCGGGCTTGCCGACGCGCTCACCGCCCTCGCGGCCGACTTTCGAGCGTCCCTCGCTCGCGACCTGACCGCCGAAGGGGGACGGCGCGCCCTCACCACCTATGGGCCAATCCTCGCGCTGATGGTGCCGGTGACTCTCCTCTTTCTGATGTACCCCACGCTCGCAGGGCTCAACGCCCTCTCATCCACACCATGAAAGGAAGGCACCATGCATCGACCGCGATTTCGTGGGATCCACGCCGACCACCGCGGCGTCACCACCATCGAATGGCTGGGGATGGCGGCGATCGTCGTCCTGGTCATCGCAGTCCTGCTTCCCCAGGTTCGCTCCGCCGCGGAAGACCTCTGGGACGCAATCGTCGGCCAGATGACCGGGTTCTTCTCGTAGGCGACTCGGGCTCCGTCATCCTGGAGGAGGTGGCCGCGATGGCGGCCACCTTTCTCCTCCTCCTGCTGCTGGTTCAGGTGGCGACTGCGATGACCGCTCGATCGACGGCCGATGCCGTAGTTGCATCCATCGCCCGACGGGCCTCACTCCCTGATGCAGATCTCACCGCCGAGGAGGCCGCGCTCGAGGAGGCGATAGCCGCGGTGGTCCCGGGCGCCGACCACTTGACGGTCGACGTCAGGCTCACTGGAGCAACTGCAATCGCCGCCGCAAGCTTCCGGTGGACCCCGCCGGGACCTGTCTTGTCACGCATCACCATTCGCCTCCGAGCCGAGGTGCCTCGTGTGTTCGAATCCTGAACGCGGATCGGTTCTGGTCGCCGACCTGGTCATCGGAGGAGTGATCGTGTTCGTGCTGGCGGCGGCCGCAACTGCGGCCGGCATGGTCGTCGATGCCGGCCAGTCATCCCGGGAAGCGGCGCGGTCTGCCGCCGTAGAGCTGGCGCGCGGGGTGGCTCAGGGTCCGGCAATCCGCCGCGCCGAGCGCCTCGCCCCCGACCACGCCGAGATCGACCAGGAGGTGGTCGATCGCTCGGTGAGGGTGTCGGTGAGGGCGGAGGTCCGGCTTCCCCACCCGTTGTTTCGCTCGGTGCGAGTGCAGATTCGGTCGGTGGTCGAAGTCCCGATCGCTCCCTATCGGTCGGGGCCATGACGGATCGAGGATCGGTTCATCTCACGCTGGTCGCCCTCCTCTTCGGCGGAACGCTCATGCTCGGGCTCGCCGTCGACATCGCGCGTTTTGGTGGTTCGTGGCGGGAGGCGTCCCACCTGGCAGCCACCGCCGCGGAGGCCGGTGCGGGGTGGATCGACATCGAAGCGGCATACGACGGGAGGATCGTCATCGACCCGGTCAAGGCTTCCGATGCGGCGAGAGCGGTCGCCTCCTCGCCGGGGCGACGGGTGAGGCTGGAGATCACGGACGAACGGATCTGCGTATCGGTCTCGATCCGGGTTCGCCCGACGCTGCTGACGCTGGCCGGTGCAGGTGACAAGCGGGCAACGGCTCGCTCCTGCGCCGAGCCCCGGCGCGTCCCCTAGAAGCCCACCGCCTCGGGCTCGATCTGGGGAACGGCACACACCCCGCCGCCGCTGACGGGGAGGCTCAGCTCGAAGGCCGCCCCGCCGGTCGACCCCAGGAACCGGAGGTCGCCGCCCATGAGCCGGGCGAGCTCGTGGGAGAGCCACAGGCCGATCCCCGTCGAAGAGGGCAGACCGTCGAGGCTGGGACCGGAGCGGTCGCGGTCGAACAGCTCGGGGACGCCGCGTCGCAGGGGCATCACCCTGAGATCTGTCAGACGTCGCCTGGGCGAGATTGAGAGTCCGTGGAGGAGAGCGCGGCGGCGCCAATCTGGTCAGGCGGCTGCACGATGGGCAGGCGCAATCGAGTCGGGAAGTCTGGTCGCGGGACCCACCCGGGTGAAGTAGCCATGACGGCGCGTAAGGTTCGATCCCCCCAATCCGCCCGGTCGAGGAGACGGTGTCATGCCCCTGCCCCGGTGGCTCGCCCAAATCAACAAACGAGTGTTCAACCGAATCGAGATGAGGCGGGGCGTCAGGCCGGTGCTGATCCACGTTGGGAGATCATCGGGGACCACCTACTCGACTCCCCTCGACGCTCACCCGGTTCAGGGCGGCTACCTGTTCATCCCCGTGTACGGCCCGCGCACGGATTGGGTCAAGAACGTCCTGGCAGCCGGCAGTGCAAGGCTCAGGATCGACGGGGTCGAGACCGAGTTGGTCTCCCCAAGGCTGGTCAGAAAGGACGTCGCGTGGCCGCTATTGCCTGCGACGACAAAGACCCCACCCGGGATCTCGGCGGAAACCGAACTTCTACGAATGGACATCCGGCCGCAGCTCCTGAACCCGCAGTAGCGTCGCGGTGGTGTTGAATCGCGACCATCCCGAGGGCGGGAAGCTCGCCGAAGGCCTCCGCCGCTTCGCCGACCATGTCGGAGACCAGTCGCCCCTGTACCGGACCCTGGCTCGGGCGGCCGCCGAGGACGACACCGCGGTGGCGATCCTCGCCGACGCCCCCCACAGCCAGCCGCCCGCCAACCTGCTGTTCGCCGCGGTGCAGTACCTGCTGCTCGAGGGCTCCGGCCCGCGATTGGCCTCCCATTACCCCGCCGTCGCCGGTCCCGGGGCCGAGCCGGAAGGTGATCCGGTTGCGGCCTTTCGCGAGTTCCTGGTCGAGCACCGGGATCGCATCTCGGCGCTGGTGGCGTCGCGCCGGGTGCAGACCAACGAGGTGCGCCGGTGCACTGCGCTGCTCCCGGCGTTCACCGCCGCCCGGGACCCGATGCTCCCCCTCGCCCTGATCGAGGTGGGTGCCAGCGCCGGTCTCAACCTGTTGTTCGATCGGTACCACTACGACTACGGGACCGTGGAGTCGGGCCCGGCGGGCTCTCCGCTGACGCTGACCTGCGAGATCCGCTCCGGCCATCCGCCGATACCAGTGCCGGTGCCCGAGGTGGTGGCACGGGTCGGACTGGATCTTCACCCGATCGACGTCGCCGATCCCGATGCCGTCAGGTGGGCGCGCTCGCTGATCTGGCCCGAGCAGCTCGACCGGGTCGGGCGGTTCGAGACTGCGGTGGCGATCGCCCGGGAGAATCCGCCGACATTGGTTCGGGGCGAGGCTCTCGAGCTGCTTCCCCGGTCCATCGAGTCGAGTCCCGGCGAGGCGTCGCTCGTCGTGTACCACTCGTTCGTGCTCAATCAGTGGACCGCCGAGGACCGGGACCGCCTCGATGATCTGCTGACACAGGCGGCCAACCACCGCCCGATCGACCGGATCTCGGTGGAGATGCTGGCGCCCGGCGCCGAGTACGCGGAGATCACACACACCCGGTATCAGGGCGGGAAGTCGGAGCCGCGTCGCCTGGGCACGGCCCACTACCACGGCGTCTGGCTGCAGTGGGAGGCATGAGCCGCCCGCAGAACCGGTCGCCTACTCCGGGTCGGCGAGAAGCCGGCGGAGCGCCTCCAGGCCCCGGTGCTGGAGGGAGGTGACCGCGGTCAGGGGCTTCGACAGGCGGTCGGCGATCTCGGGCAGGGTCAGGTCGCCGTAGATGCGAAGCGCCAGCACGTCGGCCTGATCGATAGTGAGCCGGTCGAGAAGCCGGCGGACCCGGGCGGCTCCCACCATCCCCAGGGCCGCCTCCTCGACGTCGTGACGGTCGGGCTGCTCCAGGTCGGCGGGATCGGTGACGATCTCGCGTCGACGCGAGGCGGCTCGCCGCGCGTCGACCAGCCGGCGATGGGCGATGGTGAGCGACCAGGCGACGAATTCCCGCTCTCCGCCGTCGAAGCGACGGATCGACCGAACCATGTCCAGGAACGTGTCCCCGGCGACCCCCTCGGGGTCGGCGGCCCCCCGAACCACGAGGAACCCGACCACCCGCCCCGAGGCAAGCCGGAACAGCCATCGCCACGCCAACTCGTCGCCCGCCTTGGCTGCTGCCAGGCGGGCGGCGAAGTCCTCATCAGATGGTGGCATTTGCCCATTCTCCCCCGTGGCGCGCTCCCGCCCCCGATGCAGGGCACGGGGGCGGGAGTCGCAGTACGGCTATGGGGTCGAAACGGGCGGACCCGGGGTCGGGATCGGCGGACCCGGAGGAACGTCCTCGGGCGGGCCGACCGGAACGTCCTCGGGCGGACCGACCGGAACCTCCTCGGGCGGACCGGCCGACTCGTTACCGGCGATGGCCTTGGCCAACTCGGCCACGGCCTGCCCGTCGAGGTCGTCGAGGTTCTCCGAGAGGTAGGTGAGCAGGTCGGCAACGCCCTCGGGCGGTCCGGCGGCCTCACCCAGGCTCAGCTGCGCGATCCGCTCGGCGGCGGCCAGTAGGGCGTCTCGAGCCTCGTCGCTGCCAGCCAGCTCGGGAGCCGGGAGAAGCGAGTCGGTGGCGTGCTCCAGGCCCTGCCCGGCGTTGCCCGCCTCCACCAGGGCGTGGACTTCGGCGAGCCTCTCCGCACTGCCCCCGTTGCCGATGCCCACTGCCTCGAGGGCACGATCGAGGCCGAAGAGGAAGTCGCCGGGGGCGGCGCCATTGGCGGCGTAGGCCACCCCGCCGAGCCCGCCAAAGGCGAGTACGAACGCGGCTGTGGTGGTGGCCGCCCGACGGCGAAACCGCCCCGTGAGCCGGGGCCGGGAGCCCCGGGCTACCGCAGCCTCGGTCAGATCGGCGAAGACGGTCCCGTCGGCTTCCGATCGGAGCTCGGCTGCGATGCGATCGAATTCATCTTGCATTGGTCTCCTCGATGTCTCGTCGTCCAGGTAATCGTCGGAGACGCCGAATTCGATACGGGTTATCGGAAGTTCGCAGTTGACAGTCGACAAAGAGAGTTCACAGTGATTTGTTCCGCGCCACGGCGACACGCTGGCGGGCGATCTCGAGGTACTCCGGCTGGTTGTCGTACCCGATGAAGTGGCGGCCGGTCTCGACCGCGGCGACGGCGGTCGATCCCGAGCCGATGAAGGGGTCGAGAACCAGGTCGCCTTCGAAGGTGTACAGCTCGATCAACCTGCGGGGGAGCTCCACCGGGAAGGGCGCCGGGTGGCCGAGGCGGCGGGCCGAAGCCGGCTTGATGGTCCACACCGACGTGGTGGCGGCGAGGAACTCGTCCTTGGAGATCGAATTCTCCCCCACCCGGGCCCGGCTGTAAGAGCCCTTCGATGCCACCAGGACGTACTCGTGGACGTCGCGCAAGGTCGGGTTCTTCGCCGAACGCCATGATCCCCAGGCGCACGACCCACCGGCGCCGGCGGCCTTGACCCAGACGATCTCCCCGCGCATCAGGAAGCCGATGTCCTGCATGAGCCCGGCCACGTGATGGTTGACGGGCAGGTAGGGCTTCCGTCCCAGGTTGGCCACGTTCACCGCCACCCGGCCGCCCGGCTCGAGCACACGGAAGGTCTCCTTGAGCACCCGATGGAGGAGATCGAGGTGGTCCTCCAGGGACAGGTCCTCGTCGTAGTCCTTCCCCACGTTGTAGGGCGGTGAGGTGACCATGAGGGCGACACAGTCGTCGGGCACGATCTCCATCACCTCCGACGAGGCGCACAGCAGCCGATCGAGGATCTCGGCCGGAGGCGGTTGGGGCTCGCCGAGGACCGTCTCCGGGGCGTGATCGAGCAGCCGACGACGATAGAACGCCGACGCGTCGTGGCTCTCCCTCTTCCCTGCGCCGAAGCTGGCGGTCTCCGTCGCCACCGCGCGTGACCTCCCCGATGCGAAGAGTCACCGTAGCAAGTTGTCCACAGGCGGCTGGGGATTCCCCTGCCTGGGTTGGGCGGGAGCTGGGGGTATCGTGCCTCGGCGACCGCAGGAGGTACAGATGAGACGATCGATCCTCCTCGTGGCGATGGCCGTGCTCGGGGCCGCCTGCACCCCGGGCGCCACCACCACCACGACCACCAGTCCGCCGATCGTCACCACCCCGACGACCCCCGCCACCACTCCGACCACCGCGGTGGTCGACCTGCCACCGGCGGCCGGCCCCCTTCTGGTGTGGGTGGGAAGCGAGGCCCTCGCCGAGGCGGTGGTCGCACAGGCCGACGCCTACACCGCCGCCACCGGGGTCGAGGTGTTCGTGATCACCGTGTTCTCGGAGCCCGAAAATCACCGCGGGTTCCTCGACGCGCTTCTCGCGCCGCCCGACACCATTTTGGTCCCCGGGTCGGAAGAGCCTCCGGAGGGATTCGAGGGTGCCCCCGACATCTTCATCGGCCCCCACACCTGGCTGACCGAGCTCGCCGAGGCCGGGCTCGCCGAGCCGGTCGACCTGCCGGGCGGATTGCCGGAGGGCGCGGTGGCGGCGGTCACGCTGCGCGGCTTCACCATCGCGGTCCCGGTGGCACTCGACAGCGTCGTCCAGTTCCGCAACCCCGATCTCATGCCGGAGGCCCCTGGCGATCTCTCCGACCTGCAGTGCCCCGCCGATCTCGCCTGCTTGCTGATGCCGGGGGACGGCGATCCCGACATCCACTATCCGTTCCTGGTGGCGGTCGGCGGCTATCTATTCGGAGGGGACGCCGAGTTCGGGTTCGCCGCCGACGACGTGGGGGTCGACTCCTCCGAGGCGATCACGTCGGCCGCGATCCTCCAGGGCCTGGTGGAGGGCGGCGCAGTCGCCACCGCGGCCGATCGCGCGGATGCCCGCACCCGGTTCGCCGCCGGAGAGGCGGCTCTGATCTGGGATGGCGCCGCCGCGATCGGCGATCTCGACTCGGCCGTGATCGAACCCTTGCCCACCATCTCCCTGAACCCGCCGATCTCCGTCGTCCGGGTCACCGCCGCCTGGGTGAACCCCGCGGGCTCGTTCAAGACCGAGGCCGCCGAGTTCGCCCTTCAGTACCTGGGCGGGGTGGATGGATCGACCGCGATCGCCGGGGCGCTCGGCCTGATTCCCGTCTGGCCCGACGAAGCGACCAGGACCGAGCGGCGGTTCATCGAGGCGGCGGACACCGGGCACCCGGTGCCCTACATCACCGAAGCGGTCGTGGCGTGGGAGGAGCTGGCGGAGGCGTTTGCCCGCATCCACGACGGGACCAGCGCAGGGACCGCCCTCGTCGACGCCGCCGACGCCATCCGGTTTCAGCCGTAGGCTGGACCTCGCTGCGCT
>JAUYIV010000077.1 GCA_030688105.1 Actinomycetota bacterium
CGTTCGGCTTCTACCTGGGCGCCTATCACCCCGACGCGACCGACATGGAGATTCTCCTCCTGCTGGACAACGAGGAATCAATCAGCCTGTTCACGGGCAACGACACCGAAAGCGAGATCGCGAACGTCTTTTTCGGCTTCGTGTCCGACACGCCGGTCATCCGGGTCACGCTGATCTCGGGGACAGAAAGCGGCGGCTACGAGGAGTTCGTGGTCGACAATCTGATGTACGTGTCGTCGGGTGACGAAGAAGAGGACACGACAAAGCCGGTCTGCAGCGGCGACCCGACCGGGACCGAGTTCGGGACGGTCGTCGAGGGGACTGCCACCGACGACGGGCCCGGAGACAGCGGTATCGCCTCGGTCGAGCTGCTGCCCGGCGCCGTCAACCTGGTGCTGTCGGTCGATCCTGAATTCGAGCCGGGCGCATCTTCGGTGACCTTCCTGGCGTTCCCCGACGAGGGCGGACCCGAAGCCGAGGGGACCGTGATCGTCACCGACCTGGCCGGTCTGGAATGCAGGCTGCCGGTCGACTTCAACGCGGTCGGCGAAGGACCTCTGGTCGACGAGGTGCTCTGCGATGGCGAGGGGATCCTGCTGGCCGTCAGCAACGAGGCCACCACCCCCGCGGGCACCGCGATCTGCAGCGCCGAGGTGCCATCGGACGACGACCCCGCCTTCCCCGCCGGGTACGAGCCGTCCCCTGCGGCTGATCTGAATCCCTGCCGTATCCTGACCATCGAATCCCCCATCGTGGGCGACACCACGATGGTCTTCAAGAAGGACGGCGACTTCGACCCGCGCCTGCGGCTTCTGTTCTCCCGCTCCGAAGACGGCGGCCTGACTTTCCCGCCGTTCACGGACATCACCGATTCGGTCATCCCGATCCTTACGGTCATCCCCGATCCGACCCGCCTGTCCGGCAAGAAGTCATGGTCGCCGGTCAAGATCGCCTGCGCGCTGCAGGCCGAGATCTGCGACGGCATCGACAACGACGACGACGGCCTGACCGACGAGGAACTGCCGGTCGGCGGACCGGAGGTCGACTTCGACATGGACGGCGCGCCGCTGTGCGCCGCCGATCCGGCCGCCGCGGACTGCAACGACCAGATCTTCGCCATCCACCCCGGGGCGACGGAGACCTGCAACGGCCTGGACGACGACTGCGACACCGACATTGACGAAGAGAACCCCGGCGGCGGCGCCGGTTGCACGGTGGCCGGCGAGACCGGTCTTTGCGCCGAAGGCCTGACCCTCTGCTTCGAGGGGGCTCTGGCCTGCGAGCAGGTCAACTTTCCAGTGCCGGAAATCGCCTGCGACGGGGGCGACAACGACTGCGACGGGGAGATCGACGAGTTGTACGTGTTCGGCGGCTACCTGCCGCCGGTCAATCCGCTGGGGACCAGCATCTTCAAGCGGGGCCGGGTCGTCCCGCTGAAGTTCACGCTGACTGCCTGCTCGGGCACCCTGGTCAGCGACGCGGTCGCGTCCGTGAGCATCTTCTTCTACGCCGCCGGAGTGGTTGGCACCGAGATCGAGGAGGTGTCGTCGCGCGCCATGTCGAACGACGGCACCCTCTACCGGTACGACGCGACATCCGGGCAATACATCTACAACCTGGACACCCTGCCGCTGGCTTCGATGACCAGCTACACGATCCGGACGACGCTTGACGATGGGACGTCCCACGACGTCGTGATTTCGATCAAATAGCGCCCGATCGATTTCCTGTCGTGTTCAGTCCGCGAGAATGCGCTGGCAGACCTCGACCGCCGCATCGAGGAAGGCGTGCAGTCGCTCACTCTGGTTTTCCGGTGAGCCTCCGACGAGGTCCGAGCCCGTGAGAATGGCCGAGGTGTACCCCTCCGTGTGCCAGTGCCCGCCGCCCGCGAGCGCGGGCAACGCGTTCGGCTCGGGATAGGGCCAGGGTGAGACGTACCAGTAAGGCTCGGCGTAGCCATCGTCGCCGGGCGAAAGACCGAGCCCGATGCTCCTGGCCAGGGCGCCGTCGGGCCCGGTGGCAACGTTCGCCGTTCCCGGTCGGGTGATTCGGGATCTCATAGGCAGCACGGGTGACACCCGCGGCGGGAAGCTTCGCACCGGCGCCGGCTGTGGCCCCGGCCAGCCACGCATAGCCGTCGTCGAGCTTCCTGCCATCGAGAGCGAACTCGTCGCTCACCTCGCCAGACCTGTTCACCAGCAGCAGCGAGAGATCGGCCACACGCAATCCGACCTGCGCGTCCGCACCCGGAAGGGAGTGACCCATGAGTGCGCCCAGGGACTCGACCCACCCGAAGTTGGGATGACTGTCGTCGGGCGCGGGCGCGAAAAGGGTGATGCCGGCAGACGCCACCACCTGAGCCGCATGATGCAGCTGCAGCCGGGCGTCCACCAGCCGGGTGGGCGAAACGGCGCCGAGGGGTTTCCAGCTCAAGGATTCACTCCTCCGTCTCGTGAACAAGCGCTCGAGGCGCCTGGCTGCCAGGCCCACCTCGAGGCGAGCGCGCAGTTCGGGCCGTTAGCTGGCGATTCCAACTCGAGAGTTCGAACTCGGGCTATGGTTCGAGACATCGCCGGTTCGGACCTGGTGGGGCGATCTTCTCACCAAGCGGTCCGAGCAGGGTTTTCGCGTCACTGTTGCTCCATGGGCACCTTGCCGCATAGCGAGAAGCCGGGGGTAAATCCTTCGCACAGGTCCGCGATTATCCGAGTCGGGCGCAACTTTATCCTCGAGAGCTCCCATATCCGGATGCCGCGCGATGAGCCCAATCTCCCAACTCCGAGCCTCTTCCTTCCTCACAGGATCCCCTCCGAGTGACCTTTTTGGACTAGCTATTTCAGGTGACAAATGCGAGCGTCCTCGGAACGCCGTGCTCCAAATTGTTGTTCACCCAGCAGATAGGCATACCCCAGGCCAGAGGTATCCCATCGCCGGCACGCATCGCTCGGCTCCTGTTCTTGAGTGGGAGGGCCGACCCACCAGCACGCACCCCCCGCCAGATGCAGCATGGCACGGGGGTTGCTCGTCCTACCGTGCAGACCCCGGGAGCAAGCAGTGCGCATTACCCGCGAACGCAGCCCGCCGCTGGCGTCTTGGTGTGCAGGTCAATTGACCCACTGAGAATCCGCCATTGCTCGCTTCTCACTGGGGCGGCACGAACTGGATGAAGGAGGAGACGATGAGATCATTCGGATGCATCATCATGTCGTCGCTCGTGGTTTTTCTCGTTGCGATGTCTACGAGCTGGGCAGCCCCGCCGACCGAGGACTGTGGACAAGTCGACAACGGATCCGGGAAGACCGCAACGTCGGTCTCGGCTTGCATGGATCAGTTACTCGCCGCACAACTCGGCATGATCGATGCGGTCGAGGACGTGGTCATCGAGATGGAAGGAGTGCGACGGTCTTTTTCCGGCGCGGAACGATTTGGCCTGCGCCAAAGCGCCACCCAAGAAGATCTCTCGGCACACATACAGCTCTTGCGTGCTGAGCATGGGCGGGCCATGGCGGCGAGCAAAGCGGTGGAGGAGGCCGATTATGAGGAAGCGTTCGCCAGGGCCGACCAGGAAAAGGGGAAAAACTGTAAGCTTTC
>JAUYIV010000421.1 GCA_030688105.1 Actinomycetota bacterium
AGAGCCACGTCGGCGATGAGCCGGTGAAGGGTGCACTCCATGGGATCTCCCTCTCGGTGTCGGCGAGAATCGTACGTGTCGCCGTCGGGGGGTGGCGGGCGTCGAAGGCTCGACTCGGGGAGGGGGATCCAGCCGAGGAAGCCGCGTAGCCGGCGCCGTCGTTGCGTCCCCGTATTTCGATTCCGGCATACGCTGAGTCGATGTCGGAGCGCTTCGAGGGTGGGACGCCGCCTCAGGAAGTCGTGCGGCTTGCGGCGACGCCTCGGGAGGCCGCCACAGCCCGCGCAGGTCGGTTCGCGGTATTGGCGATTGCCCTCGTCTCATCGATGGCGCTGGTCGTCGTGTGGGGGCTCCCCGGCGTGAACCCTCTCGAGTCCGTGTCGGCGACCAGCAGCCCGCCGGTCACGACCCTTGCGACCAGTCAGACATCGACCACCCGGTTGCCGACCTCGATCGAGGAGACCTTCCAAGAGCACGATGGGCTTCAGGGCGTTCTCCCCGATGGCACCGCGTTCCGGCTCCATGGGCCTTCTCCGGGAAGCCTCCGGGTCGAACGGGTTACCGCGGCGATCGTCATCGAGCTCGTCGACGAGCGCGACGGGAGCATCACAGCCCTGCCTGTGGGGGATGTTAAGTTCCGTCACCTCGCCACCGAGTTTCCCGACTCCGGGCCAAGCTTCCTCCTACTCACCGCGGGTGACTGGACCGTCCACATCGACATTGCGCCCGAGGTGCGCCAAGCCCTCGGAGAGCGAACGGAGGAGGTCTTCCTCGCCGGGATCGAGGCGACGTCGCGACGGGACCTTCCCGTGCTGACCCTCAGTGCACCGTTTCGCTGGGTTCGCGACGACGAGGCGGCGACGCCGATGCAGGTCGAGACCTCGGAATTCGTCGTCCGAAGAGGGTGCGAGGAGTCGGCGCTCGCCTGCAACGTCACCCGCGGGATCCAAGTGCTGGTGCGCCAGGGAACCTCGGCGGCCGCCGCGCCGGACGGCCCGGTCGTGTCGATCTACTCAGGAGACGTTCCTCGTCCCGTCACCGACGCGTCCTACCTCGACCCTGGTCCGTTCGGCTTCCAGTCGGGAGCTCATGTCATCTGGACGGGCCGGGAGATGATCGTGTGGGGCGGATATGGCGCCAGTGGGAATCCACTGTGGAACGGAGCGACTTTCGATCCGGAGTCGGGCGTGTGGCGCCTGCTGCCGGACCCGCCCTCGCTGGGATTCGGTTCGGCCGAGGCGGTGTGGGCCGACACGAGATTGGTCGTCTTCTCGCGGTACGTCACGGCTTACCTGGACCTCGCGAGCGACGAGTGGACGGTCGTCGGTGACGGGCCGCCGTACGTGCCCCACTCACCGGGCTTCACGGTGTGGACCGGGGATCTGGTGGCGACCTGGGCGCCGCTCGGTGTCCATGTGTTCGACCCGGAGACGGCGGAGTGGGAGACGCTGCCCGACCCCGGGGTTGGGGGGGCCAACGGATTCGGGGCTCTGCGCGTCGTGGGTGGACGCCTGTATGCCCTGGGCAGCCATCACGGTGCCTGCGGTGTGCGAAATGCCGCCGAGTGGACGGGATCGATCTGGCGGGTGTTGCCGGAGGGGCCGGCGAGCTCCCAGCAGACATCGTGCGCTTCACCGCGACAGAGCGGTGTGGCTTCCGGCCGGCTCTTCCTGTGGGGAGGGGATCGAGACATCGCCGCCTACGATCCCGCCACCGACAGCTGGACGCAGGTCGCCGCCCCGCCCATCGCGTTTGGAGACAGTTGGGACTCATGGACGCTGAGACTGGACGACCGGCTGCTCTTGACCCTCGGTTCGGAGTGGGGGATCAGTCCACATTCACTCATCTACGACGCCACGAGCGGCACGTGGGCCATGGTGTCGCTACCGGGGATGGGCCAGATGGTGTGGACCGGGGAGGAAGTCTTGTCGTGGGGTGGATGCTGCTCGAGGTCGGTGGTAGACGCCTGGCGCTTCGAACCGCCCGACCTATTGACGGACGGCTGAGGCTGAGCGAGGCACTCGAGTCGTGGGTCCTGATGAGCCGATCCGCAGGCTCGATCACCCGGCGGCCAGGACCCAATGTTCCTCGTGGACGACGTTGCGCAATGTGAATCGGTTCTCAGGATCATTTCGGCTGATCGGCTCGATGTCTCGGTTGTCGATCAGCACGATCTACTCTCCGTCGCGCCACCAGGTTGCCGGCGGAGTGCCGCCGGGCAACTCGGCAATCACGGTGGCCACACCGGTTTCGAGGCGATGCTGTCTGACGAGGATTTGCGGCGCGGCGCCGGGTCGACCGTCGGCAGCGATGACAACCGGACGGCGTCCCCTAACCAAGGGCGGGGCGTACCCTTGTCTGGTGCGTCGACGCCGTGCCAGAGGGGGCAGGTCGCGTGACGGCCCGAATGCCCGGCCCCGGGTTCCGGGGGCGCCGCAGGCTTCTTCTCCGCGCATCCGGACCCTGCTGACCGCGGCGATCCCGATCATCGGAGGCGCCGCGCTGATCGTGCTGTGGCGGGCGCCGGCGATGGAGCCGGAGGCCGCATCGATCTCGACGACGGTTCGCCTCACCACCTTGACCTCGGCGCCGACCACGACCTCGAAACCCCCCGATGAGGGGCCTCCGTTCTACCGGGTTGGCGCGCTGCCGGACGGCACGGAGTTCCATTTGCAGTCGAGCTCCGAACCGATCGGACCCATCGAAGGCGCCTCCGCCACCATCATGATCGACCGGGAAGGGCCCCCACCCGGTGTCGAGTCGACCATGGTGTTCGGGGTCGTCGAGTACCTCTATCTCCCCACCGAGTTCAGGGATTACGGCCCGGGTTTCGTTCTCCTGCCCGCCGGTGACTGGACGGTGCGGATCGAGATCCTCGACTCGGCCACCAGCGCGTTCGGCGACGAGGCGCCGGCGATGCTCCTCGCCGGGATCGAAGTGTCACTTCGGCTCGATCTCCCGGTGCTGACGCTTGGCCCGCCGTTCCGTTGGGCGAGCGACACCGAAGGTCCGGTACCGATGGAAGTCTCGACCCCTGCCTTCGTCGTCAGGCGAGGGTGTGGGGATCAGGCAGCCGGCTGCAGCGCTACGCGGGCGGTTCAGGTGGCCCCTCGCCGCTTCGTCCCCACGAGCACCACCCACGACGGGCGGCAGGCGATCTCCGTCGAGGCTTATGAGGTCCCCCGACCCACGGCAGACCCCTACTACCTGGATCCGGGTCGGTTGGGATTCCGCTGGGACCCACACGTCCTGTGGACCGGCCGAGAGATGGTCGTCTGGAGTGGTCGCAACGTCGAGTATGAGACCCCACTCATGGGGGGAGCGGCGCTAGATCCGAGTGCCGGGACGTGGAGGATGCTGCCGTCTCCTCCTCTGCGAGGTCCTGATGTGAGCGGAGCGGTGTGGGCCGACACTCGATTGATCGTGTTCACCCGTGAGGGGACTGCCGGATACGACCCCGACACCGACGAGTGGACCGTGCTCGGAGAGGGCCCGCCATATCCTCCGCGATCACCCGGCATGACGGTATGGACGGGAGAGCTCGTGGCCACCTGGGCTCCGCTTGGAATCTATGTCTTCGACCCGGTGGGCGGAACCTGGGCCACGCTTCCAGAGCTCGGCTTCGGCGGACCCAGCCGGACGGGGGGTGCGCTGCGGGTGGTCGACGGCCGGCTCTATGCAATAGGCTCGTCCTTTGGCCTGCTCGAGGTGGCCGAATGGACCGGGTCGGAGTGGCGGCTGCTGCCAGAGCCGCCCGGTGTGTCCGACAGCACAATGGAGCCGGGCCCGAGCGCGGTACAGAGCGGTGTCGCGGACGGTCGCTTGATCGTCTGGGGAGACCGAGCCGCCGCGGCATACGATCCCGGTGCCGACTCGTGGACTCCGATCGCCGCCCCGCCGATCCCCCAGACCGGTTGGTGGGCGTCGGGGCCCTTGACGGTTGGGGGAAGCCTTCTTGTGCCGTCCGGTCCGGACTCGTTCCGCTACGTTGCCGCGACCGACCAGTGGGTGCCCGTCCCGTTGCCCGGCCTCGGGAACGAGACCCAGATGGTGTGGACGGGCGAGGAGGTGCTCTCGTGGGGCGGCTGTTGCTTCGGCCAGTTGACGGACGCCTGGCGCTGGCGGCCACCCGGCGGATGAGGCAACGACGCGTCACCCCGCGGCCAGCACCCAGTGTTCCTCGGGGACTACGCCCGGGAGGGTGAATCGGTTCTCAGGATCAGTCCGGCTGATCAACTCGATGTCCCGATTGTCGATCAGCACGATCCACTGGCCGTCGCGCGACCAGGTCGCCAGCGGCGGGCGGCCTCGAAAGTCGGCGACCGCGGTGGTCTGGTGGCTCGCGAGATCGACGGTGTACAGGGTCGATGTCTCGGGAGTGCCGTTCACGTCGAGCTCATCGCCGATGGCGAAGAGCAGCGTCGAGCCGTCGGGTGAGATGGTCTGGAGGGGCATGGCGTCGCTCGGGCCGCCGGGGCCGCCGACCCAGAACCATGTGCCCGGGGCCGGCTTCGGGATCGTGGCGCGATCGATCCCATCCGTGCCGACGAGCACCAACTCGTTGGTGCGATAGAGCTGACAGTCCGGGCTGTCACTCGGACATGCCCACAGA
>JAUYIV010000010.1 GCA_030688105.1 Actinomycetota bacterium
GGTGAGGTCCAAGCGCGGGTTGCTGCCCGAGCTCTCTCGAGGCCTCGACCGGCGAGGCATACCGCATGACCCGCCCGATTCCCGGCTCGTAGACCACCCCGCGGTGAGGCCGGTCCTCGATCTCGTCGGGGCGGTCACCCGCACCGAGCCCGATCGCTCCCTCGCCCTGCGACGGGTTCTGCTCGGACCAATGGTCGGGCTCACCCTCTCCGCGGCGCGCGACCTGGAGCGCACCGCGGCGGGCGCCGGATGGCCGGCTGCCTTGCAGGAAGCCCGGCCTCTCGAAGGCCACCTGCACCGTCTCCTTGCCGCTTCGGAATGGGCCACAGAACTGCCGGCCGCAGATGGCTTCTGGCAGCTGTGGACCGGGCTCCCCCACTTCTCAGGGGTCGTCTCCGATCCGTCCCGGTCCCATGATCGCACCGCCCTCGCCTCCTTTGCCCAGGCCTTGGATCGGCTCCGCGAACGCGACCCGACGGCCTCACTCGCCGACTACGCCGCGGTCGTGGAAAGCGACGAATTCGAGGCCCAACCCCTGCTCGATTACCGCGATCACGGCGTCGACCGCGTGGCGCTGACCACCCTTCACCAGGCAAAGGGGCTCGAGTTCGACATCGTCGTCGTCGCCGATGCCCGCGAGGGGGTGCTGCCCGATCTTCGGACCCGCGACTCCCTGCTCGGAGCCCGGCATCTGTCGCCGTCACACGGCGGCTCCGACGCCGCCTACTCACGGTTCCGCCTCCAGGAAGAGATGCGGCTCGTCTATACGGCGATGTGCCGCGCCCGGGTCCGTGTCGTGTTCACGTGCACCGTGGCACCGGCGGAGGGCGCCCTGGGGACGCCGAGCCGCATCCTGCCGCTCGTGGCGGGGACCACGATGGAGGAGGCCGCCCGGCCCCCCACGCCTTGGGAGAACCCGACCACCCCCCTCGAAGCCGAGGCATGGCTGAGGAGACGAGTGCGCGACCCGATGCTCCCGGCGGCCGGTCGCCTCGCCGCGCTCGCCGCCCTCACCGACGGCGCACCGTGGCACCCTCGTCCGGCGGAGGAGTACGCCGGCATTCTCGATCGCGGCCCCGACGGTGGCCTCGTGCCGGCGGGCATGCCTCTGTCCCCGAGCGCCGCCGACTCGTACGTCGCCTGCCCTCGCCAGTACGTGTTCACCCGGCTGCTACGGGTCGACCAGGGTGGATCGGTGTATCAGGAGCTCGGCTCACTCCTGCATCGGGTATTTGAGCGCGCCGAGCGCGTCGCCGCCGAGCAGGGCGAAGACCACGCCGACCTCGAGACCGCGCTGCAGATCCTCGAGGAGGAATTCGATCCGACCGTGTTCGGCGCAGAGGCATGGGCAGACGCCTGGAGGGGGCGCGCCGAGCGGATCACCCGGAAGCTGTACGAGGCATGGCCGGGAAAGGGTGCGGCGCTCGGGCTCGAGGAGCGGGTCACCGCCGACATCGACGGCGTCCCCTGGAACGGGAGAATCGACCGCGTCGAGCAGCGGCCGGAGGGCCGGTGGATCATCGACTACAAGACCGGTACGAGCGTGCCTTCCGTCGAGGAGGCGGCGCAGTCCTTGCAGCTCGGCTTCTACGTGCTCGCCGCGGACTCGCCGAGCCGGCCGATCGGCGGAGCCGAGCTCTGGTTCCCGGCGACGAAGGCAAGAAGCGTGACGACGAGAAAGTTCGACCTCGCCAACCTCGAGTCGGTCCGTGAGGCCATGGTCGGCGCGCAACGCGGAGTCCTCGCCGAAGACTGGACGCCTCGACCGGGAAGCGGCTGTGAGCGGTGCGTGGTCAGGTCGGTGTGCCCGGAGTGGCCCGAGGGCCGGGAAGCATTCTCGATATGACGGGGCACCCTCTGAATCCGACCGCAGAACAGCTCGCCGTCGTGCGCCATCCCCTCGAACCCGTCCGCGTGACCGCGGGTGCGGGCACCGGCAAGACGACGACGATGGCGCTGAGGCTCGCCCATCTCGTCGGCGAGCACCAACTCGACCCTGAGCAGGCGCTGGGCATCACCTTCACCAACAAAGCTGCCGGTGAGCTGGCGACCCGCCTCCGTGAGTACCTGCCGGACGCAGCCGCCGAAGGGCGCGAGGTGGAGGTCGCCACCTATCACGGGTTCGCCCAGGGGCTCCTCCGCGAGTTCGGCCCGATGGTGGGGGTGCCCCGGGACGTCAGGGTGATCACCCCCGGCTACGTGCGGCAACTGCTGCGCGACGCACTGGGCTCGGCTCCGCGGCAACACCTCGACCTCACCGTCCCCGGGAGTCGGGTCGACGAGCTCGTCGGCTTGAGCTCGGCACTGGGAGACCACCTGGCCGATCCAACCGATCTCGAAGGGCACCGCGGCGGCGATGAGGACGTCGATGCCGGCCGTCGCGAAATGGCCTCGGTGATCACCGCGTACCGGTCCCGGAAGGCGGCACTCGGAGTGGTCGACTATGCGGATCTGGTGGCGCTCGCCCACCGCCTGGTGAACGAGGTGCCCGAGGTCGCCGCCCGGGTCCGTGAGCGGTACCGGGTGGTGCTCCTCGACGAATACCAGGACACCAATCCGGCCCAGCGAGAGCTCCTGCGAGCCGTGTTCGGCGGAGGCTTCCCGGTGACGGCGGTCGGCGACTCCGACCAGACCATCTACGAGTGGCGCGGGGCCTCACCGACGAACTTCAACCGATTTCCCGAGCACTTCCCCCTCGCCTCGGGGGCGCCGTCCCCCTCGCTCGACCTGTCGACCAACTGGCGCTCGGCGGTGGCCATCGTCGACGTCGCCAACCGGGTGCGGGCGCGAATCGAGCAACGGAGCCCGTTGGAACGCCTCCGGGCACGAGATGGGGCACCGGGCGGCACGGTCCGAACCCACTGGCTCCATTCGGCCGTCGACGAAGCCCGCTGGATCGCCGGCGAGGCGGAGCGACTGCACGACGACGGTCTCGAGTGGCGCGACATGGCCGTGCTGTTCCGCAAGCACCGCCAGATGGGACTGGTGCGAGAAGCGCTCGAGCGCCGCGGGATCCCCGTCGAAGTGGCATCTCTCGGAGGGTTGCTGGAGGTGCCGGAGGTGGCAGACCTGCATGCCTGGCTGCGCATCCTGGGGAAGCCGGACGACGCCCCGGCACTCATCCGCATCCTGCTCGGCGCCTCCTACCGGCTCGGGCTGGGTGATCTCGGGCCACTCGCCTCATGGGTTCGGGCCCGCACCCACTCTGCGGACGACGACGCTCCGATCGGTTGGGCGCTGCTCGAGGCAATCGACGACCTCGAACACATCGCGGAGCTCTCGAACGAGGCGCGCCGGCGACTCGAGCGATTCCGAACGCGCTACCGCGAGCTGCTCGAGACGGCCCAGGGGGTGAGCCTGGTCGAGCTGTGTCGTCGCCTCCTCGACCGCATCGGCGCATGGTCCGAGGTCGATGCCCTGGATGAGGCCGGCCGCCTCTCGGCCCGGCTCAACCTGTACCGCTTCCTCGACCTCGCCGAAGAGTGGAGCCCGCTCGAGGGGGGGCCATCCCTCCAGGCGTTCCTGGAGCACCTCGAGCTGCTCCAGGGCGAGGGCGCCTCGGACGAGTTGGACACGGCGCGGGTCAGCGGTGAGGACGCGGTCGTGCTGATCACGGTGCACCGGGCCAAGGGCCTCGAATGGCCGATCGTCTTCCTCCCCGCCCTGTGCGAGGGCACCTTCCCGTCGGGCGTCAGGGTGTTCCCGGATCCGATGACGCGCCCCGAGGTGATGCCGCCATCGTTGCGCCTCGACGCCGACGACCTTCCCCCGCTCCCCGCCGACCAGGACGAGCGCAAGGCCATCCTGCGCGCCGCTCACTCCGATCAGGAATGGAGGACCGCCTACGTGGCGGTGACGAGGGCAAAAGACGTCCTGTTCGCCAGCGGCGCACACTGGTACACGGAGAAGACGCCGAAGTCGCCGAGCGAGCTGTTCCTTCTCATCGACGAGCCCGCCGATCAGGTCGAAGGACGGGCGCTCGAAGCAGGCGAGCCCCCGAGCAGTCTCCGCTTCGACACGGACAGGGGCGCCGAGCCCGACCCCCTCTTTGCCAACGGCTGGCGGGCGGCGCTCGCTGCCGCCGCACACGGCTCGCTGGCGCCCGCCATCCTGGCGAAGGAGGCCGGCGTCACCGACGCGTACGATGCCTCCGTGGAGCAGTTGCGGATCATGCTCGACGAGCTGCCGGAAGCCGGGGGCGCACCCGCAGATGAGCCCCCGTTCCGCACCTCGGTCACCGGTCTCGTGACCCTCGCCGGATGCACCCTACGGTTCTACTGGAGCGAGATCGAACGCCTCCCGCGCCGACCCACCGCGGCGGCCCGGCGCGGCGTCGAAATCCACCGGAAGATCGAGCTCCACAACCGGGGGACGGTGGCGTTCGATGAGGCCGACGCGGCGTTCTACGACGCCGTCGACGACCACCAGGGACCGGTGGCATCGGCATACGACCGATTCTCGGCATCTCGGTTCGCAACCGGTCGCCCGATGCTCGTCGAGGCGCCCTTCGATCTGCTCGTCGGGCCGGCACGGGTGTCGGGCCGGATCGACGCGGTATATCAGTCCGAGCCCGGCTCGTGGGAGGTCGTCGACTTCAAGACCGGGCGACCCAGCGACGATCCGGCGCGGAGGGTGCAGCTCGAGGCGTATGCCATTGCGGCCGACGAAGCCGGATTCGGCGGCGCACCGGTACCTCAGCGCACCCGCGTCACCTTCGTCTACCTGGGCGGTGACGAGGTCGTCGAGCAGACCGAAGACGTCGACGCCGAATGGCTCGCCGCCGCCCGGTCGCATCTGTCGGAGCTCATCGAGATCGCCATGTCGGGCGAGTACCAGCCGGCGCCGTCCAACGGATGCCGCACCTGCGACTTCGCCCGGTTCTGCGACGCCGGCACCGCCTGGCTCGAGGCAAACCGATGACATGGGCGCTGGTCATGGGGTACCTGCTGGGAAGCATCCCGACGGCCGATCTCATCGGCCGCACCAGGGGAATCGACCTCAGGGCGGCCGGAACCGGCAACCCCGGGACCGCAAACGCCCTCCGCGTGGTCGGGCGGGGCACCGCGATCACGATCCTCGTTCTCGACCTGGCCAAAGGTGCCGGAGCAGCCGCCTTCGGGAGAGCCATCGACGGCGACGCCACCGGCGTGGCGGCCGCGATCGCCGCGGTCGCCGGGCAGGTGCTGAATCCGTGGTTCCGGTTCCAGGGTGGCAAGGGCCTCGGGGTCGCCGCGGGGACGGCGCTCGTGCTGTGGCCCGCAGGGCTCTTCGTGATCCTGCCACTCGTGGCTCTGGGAGCGGTCACCCTGCGCGCCGCGGCGGGGGCAGTGCTTGGGCTGCTCGCCTTGTTCGGGTTGAGCCTGGTGTGGGCGGGCGAGGGTTGGACGACGACCTGGGGCATAGTCCCCGACGACACGCTGGTGTGGTTCACGATCGGAGTGGCGGCGCTGACGATGCCGAGGTTCGTGGGCGACCTCACGGAGAGGTTCAAAGACTGATGAGGCGACCGTGGGCCGCAAGCGGAACTGCTGGAGGCTCAGCCGTGGCCCACGACGAGAGCCAGGGCGAGGATCGCAATGACCAGCACTCCGGAGGCGGCAAATCGACGGTCGCCTTCGCGCCACCAGGCTCGAATGAGGGCCATCACGACCACTGCCGGGGTGAGGGATAGGACGAGGATACCGAGTCCGACCACCCGGTCGGCGATCGATCCGGTGGTAAACAACCCCCCGAGACGAATCGACACCGCAGCAGTCTCGCCACGCAGCAGGGCCCAGCTCAGACCGACCAAGAGCATGCTCACCGCGAGCGTGAGGCCGACACGATAGATCGCCTGGATCCCACGTGCCGTGCTCGTCGGGGAATCAGCCACCGATTTCGACCCCG
>JAUYIV010000080.1 GCA_030688105.1 Actinomycetota bacterium
ACAACACGTACGTCGTCGACGGGCTCCCGCCGACGCCGATCGCGGGGGTGCGGACCGCCTCGCTACGCGCCGCCGCCGACCCGGATGACACCGTGTACTTGTTCTTCCTCACCGACGAAGACGGGAGAGCCCATTTCGCCGAGACGTTCGAGGAGTTTCTCGAGCTCCAGGAGGAGTACTTGGAGTCGCCGTGAGCGTTGAGGGGAGTCGATTGCGACTCGTCCTGCTGGGCGATCCCGTGGTCCACTCCCGATCGCCTGCGATCCACCGCGCCGCGTTGGCCGCCACCGGAATCGACGGCTCGTACGAGGTCCGGCAGGTCGATTGTGCCGGCCTGGACGCCGCCTTGAGCGAGCTCCGGAGCGGCGTCATCGACGGCGCCAACGTCACGATGCCGCACAAGGCCGGTGCCGCGGAGCTGGTCGACGTGCTCGCGGAGGACGCCGGACGCGCCGGAGCCGTCAACACGATCGGGCGAGTCGACGGCCGGCTCTTCGGGTGGAACACCGACGTCGCCGCCATGGGAACAGCAATCGGATCGATGCCTTCGGGGGTGGTCCTGATCCTCGGATCGGGGAGCGCCGCAGCCTCCGCCGCGGTGGCACTGCAGGGGAGGGCGTTCCGCATCTCGGCCCGACGGCAGGAGGCGGCACGCCGCCTGGCGTACCGGCTGGGGGCCCAAGGAACGGTCCCCTGGGGGATGCCACTGGCCGGAGCGCTGCTGGTGAACGCCACGCCGCTCGGCATGCTGGGGGAGGCCCTCCCCGAGGCGGTCGTGGGGTCGGCCACCGGGCTGATCGATCTCCCCTACGGCGCCCGCCCGACCCCGGCCGTGGGCGAGGCGGGGCGGCGGGGCATCCCGGTGGTCGATGGGATCGACCTGCTGGTGGCCCAGGCCGCCGAGTCGTTCACGATATGGACCGGTCTGGAGGCACCCGTGGCGGTGATGGCCCAGGCGGCACGGGGCGGCTGAATTCCGCCTCCCGCCTCCAGTCAGAACGGATCAAGTTGCGCATTGCGCATTGCGGGAGGCGGGAGGCCCTCAAGCACCTTGTCAACCGTGCCGACACACCTCTGTACCAAGTCGCACAGGAGCACAGGGATTGGCCGAGCGCGAGCACATTGGAACTGTCCTGGTGGACGCCGGCCTGGTGACGGACGTGGAAATGATCCGCGCCCGGTCTCTTCAGGCCGAGACCGGTGATTCGCTGACCCGGATCCTCGTCGCCGAGGGGATGGTGGGCGAGGTCGAGCTGGCCAAGATCCTCGCCGGCCACATGGGCGTCGAATACCTGAGCCTCAACGACGTCACCATCGACCCCGCCGCCGCGGCCCTCATACCGGAGTCGCTGGCGCGGCGCTACGCAGCCATCCCGATCGGGTTCGAAGACGACGCCCTCATCGTCGCCATGGCCGATCCGGGCAACGTGCTCGTCGTCGACGACATCCGGGCGATCACGGCCCTGCGAATCATCCCCAGGATCGCCACCCGGAGCGAGATCGAAGAGGCGATCCGCAGGCTCGGCCGGTACGACGACTCGGTGGCGGACCTCGCCGACCTCGTCGGCGAGAGTGCCCCCGAGGAAGACCTGAGCCGGGTCCAAGCCGCCGTCGAAGAAGCCCCGATCGTCAAGCTGGTGAACACGCTCATCAGCCGGGCGGTCAACGAGCGGGCCTCCGACATCCACATCGAGCCCGGGGAACGCGACCTGCGGGTCCGCTTCCGCATCGACGGCGTGCTGCACGAGATCATGAGCACCCCCCGGTCGGTGTCGGGTGCCGTGGTGAGCCGCCTCAAGATCATGGCCGACCTCGACATCGCCGAGCGCCGGGTCCCGCAGGACGGCCGAGTCAGCCTGCGCGTGGCGGGCCGCCCGATCGACATTCGCGTCGCCACCCTCCCGACCATCTACGGAGAGAAGGTCGTGCTTCGAATCCTCGACAAGGAGGACGCCGTCCTCGACCTCAAGGCACTCGGCTTCCTCCCCTATTCGCTGGCTCGATTCGAGCGGTCTTACACGAAGCCTTATGGGGCGATCCTGGTGACCGGTCCCACCGGCTCGGGGAAGACCACCACGCTCTACTCGGCCCTCAATGTCCTCAATGACCCCAGCCGGCACATCATCACCGTCGAGGACCCCGTCGAGTACCGGCTTCCCGGGGTGATCCAAGTCCAGGTCAACCGGAAGGCAGGCCTCCAGTTCGCCACGGTTCTCAAGTCGATCCTGAGGTCGGACCCCGACGTCGTCCTCGTCGGTGAGGTGCGTGATACGGAGACCGCCAAGATCGCGGTGGAGGCGGCGCTCACCGGGCACCTCGTGCTGACGACGCTCCACACCAACGACGCCGCTTCCAGCGTCAACCGCCTGGTCGACATGGGGGTGGAGCCGTACCTGGTGGCGTCGGCTCTCGACTCGATCCTGGCCCAGCGCCTGGCGCGACGTCTCTGCGATCGCTGCAAGCTGGCCAAAGACGCACCGCCGGAGGTCGTTCAACAGATGGGCTTCGACGCCGACGGCGGCCCGGTGACGATCTACGGCGCAGTCGGGTGCAAGGCCTGCACCGACACCGGCTACCGAGGCCGGGTCGCGATCAACGAAGTGTTGCTGGTCTCCGAGGAGATCCAGCGCATGGCGGTGGAGCGCCGTCCGTCGGATGAGATCAAGTACCTCGCCGTCGAGCAGGGAATGATGACCCTGCGCCAGGACGGAATGGAGAAGGTGAAGCTCGGGATGACCACCCTTGAAGAAGTCCTCCGGGTGGTCGTCTGATGGCCTCCGACGGGATGCTGCTTTCGGTCGCCCAGCGCCTGGTCGACGAACAGCTTCTGACGGCCGAAGACCTCGCCTTGGCATCTCAGCGTGCCGAGGGCGACGGTGCACAAACCCTTCGCGGCCTCATCGAAGGAGGCAAGGTGCGGCGGGCCGACGCCCTCGCCGTCGTTGCCCGGCACATCGGCGCCGAATTCGTCGACCCGATCGGTTTCGTGCCCGATTCAGATGCGATCCATCTGCTCGACAGCCGGGTGGCGGTCTCCGAGAGCGCGCTGCCGGTTCGGGTTTCCGAGGGCGGCCTCCTCGTGGCCGTTCCCGATCCGCTCGACGAAGCGGTTCGGGAACGGGTCCGCACGGGTGCCACGGCGGACGTCGTATTTGCCATGGGCCCGAGGGACGCCCTCGATCAGGCGGTGAGGCGGCTCTACATGGCCGGGGGTTCGGGTCCGGACTCCATCGCCATGCC
>JAUYIV010000022.1 GCA_030688105.1 Actinomycetota bacterium
AACGCGTCCGGAGGCTTCGCCGCGATCGGTCGCATTGCGTATCGCGCCGAGCGGCGCGCCACCCGCCAGTTGAGATGCCCCCGGAGGCGCGCCGACGCGAGCCGCGGGACTGGCGCATCGCGAGAGGCCGCCGGAGGCGGCCGACTAGTACTCAACCTTCCACAGGATCAGCCCATGCGGTGGCGCCGCTCCTCGCGCTGCGTTACGGTCCCTCGCTTCGAAGATGCCCGGTATCGCGCCCACCCTGAGGCGGCCGCGGCCGATCTCGACCGACAGCGCAACCAGCGACCGAACCATCTGGTGGCAGAACGCGTTGGCGGTGATCTCGAACACGACCAGGCCCCCGTCGACATCCGCGTAGTTCGCAGTCGGGTGGTTTGCGCTCGCCGCCACCAGCTCGGCGCGCGGAACCAGCCCATCGGCCTCCCGCCACCACGCCGCGGAGAGCACACGCCGGATCGTCGTCCTCCCATCGGCGGTGCGGCAGAACGACGCGAAGTCGTGCTCGCCGACGAAGGCAGCCGCCGCCTCTTCCATCGCCGTGGAGTCGAGGGGAGCGTCGACGTGCCAAGCGATGTGACGGTGAAGCGGGTTCGGAGCCGGCCGATCGTCCACGAAATACCGATAGGTGCGCGAGACCGCCCCGAACCGGGCGTCGAACCCGTCCGAGGCAGGAGCGACGCTGCGCACGACGATCTCCGGGCCGAGCATCGCGGCCAGCGAACGGCTCACCCGTTCGATGTCGAGCCCCTCGGCGACTTCGAGCGATACCACCTGGCCCCAAGCATGTACGCCGGCGTCGGTACGGCCGGCGACGACCGTGGGGACATCGGTGCCCAGCACAGTGGCCAATGCGCGCTCGAGCTCCTCCTGGATCGTCCGGACACCGTCGTTCCTGGCGTAGCCATGAAAGCCGGTGCCGTCATAGGCGAGATCGATGCGATAGGAGGGCATGTGTGGTCAATCTATGCCCTGGTCGTTCCATCCGGGAAACGTCGGCGCAATGAGCAATGAGCAATGAGCAATGAGCAATGAGCGATCGGACGAATCGCGCATTGCGCCGGGCGACGACCGCCTTGCGACCACAAGTGCCTGCAGAGGCGCGCTGCCGCGAGTCGCGGGACTGGCGCATTGCGGGAGGCTGCCGACGGCAGCCGACTTCAGATCCTGAATATCGATATCACCACGAGGTACGCCAACCACCCGCCGATGGCGGCGATCAGCGCCCTGCCCCGGTCGAGTTCGAGGGCGACCCGGGCCGCCATCCACAGCGTTGCCACCAGCCACGCCGACACGACGTATAGGGCCTGAAGCGGGTCCATGATCGGTGCGAGCGCCAGGGCGGTGAGCAGGACGGGTTGTCCGATGCTGGTCGCAGCCATCGTCCCGGGAAACGATCCGAAGCCCTCGAGGGCATGCCTTCCGATGAGATAGACCAACCCGCTCAGGAGGATCCAGGCGACCATCCCGTACAGAACCACCCTCGCGGCCACGAGTACGCCGACTCCGTCGAGCACGTAGGGGATCATCAGAATGGCGTGCACCACGGCCACCACGATCGCGCCGTCGGCCACACCGTCCGGGGCGACCACCATGCGGAGGTAGGGATTCCGTCTGAGCAGCGCGGCCTCGATGGCGTGGCGGATCACGCCCGGCAGCCTAGGCAGAACGGCCTTAGTGCTGTGCGGCTGCACTAAGGCGCCTTCATACCCTTTCGCGAGGAGCGCTCGGGGCGGTGATCACGCGGGGGACGGCCCCGCACCATCTCGATCGGGATGGTCTGGGCCGGGTGCTTCGGCCGCGGGCTGCCATCCTCGAAGAGCCAGCGATCTTGCTCCTGAAGCGGTCGGAGCTCGTCGAACCACGCCGCATTCTCGTCGTACTCGGCGAAGAACGGGATGCCGACCCGGTCGGGCGCTCGGGCCTGAAGGTACTCGAGAACGAACACCTTCTGCCGCGACACCTCGGCGGTACCGGCGACCCTGATCTTCCCCGGCGTCGCCGACATCGACGGTCCCCGAACTGTGCGAGACAACCCGGAAACCTGGCGATAGGCGCGGCGGAAGATCGCGTGAGCGTCGGCGAGCGGGACCTCGAAGTACGACCGTGCACCGGTGTCGCGCACGATGAACATGTAGTACGGGATGCACCCGAGACGAACACCGCTCCTCCACAGGTGGGCCCAGTCGTCGGGGTCGTCGTTGATGTGCCGCAGCACCGGGCTCTGCATCCGAATGTTCGCCCCGGTCGAGACGATCCGTTTCGCGGCCCTGCGAGCAACGCCGGGCCGCAGCTCCACCGGGTGGGTGTAGTGGCCCATGAGGGCGATGTGCTTGCCGGCGGCGACGATCTCCTCGAAGAGTCGCAATAGATCGTCGGCGTCGTCGTCCGTCACGAACCGCTGCGGCCAATAGGCAACGGCCTTCGAGCCGATTCGGATGCTCGTGAGATGCTCGATCTTCAGGAGCGGCTCGATGTACCGGCGAAGCACCCTCGTCTTCATGATCAGGGGGTCGCCGCCGGTGATCAGGACGTCGGTGACCTCCGGGTGGGCCTTCAGGTAGCTGCCCACCAGCTCGGTGTCGTCGGTGCCGAAGCGGAGCTCCTTTGGACCGACGAACTGCGCCCATCGGAAGCAGAACGTGCAATAGGCATGACAGGTCTGCCCCCGGTTGGGGAAGAACAAGACGGTCTCGCGGTACTTGTGCTGGATGCCATCGACAGGACCGCACTCGAATTCGGGCACATTGTGAGTCATCTGGCCGGCCGGATGGGGGTTGAGGGTTGCCCGGATCCGGTTGGCAGCCTCGTCGATCACCGGGCGCTCGGCGCCCCCGTCGATCAGGTCGGCCATGGTGGCGAAGTCCTGTGCGCTCAACATGCCCTGCTGAGGGAAGGTGAGCTGGAAGATCGGGTCTTCGGGGACCTTGTCCCAGTCGATCAGCTCCTCCACCACGTATTGGTTGGTCCGAAAGGGCAGGACCGCGGCAACGACCCGCACCGCTCGCCTTAGATCAGGGTCGAGGGCCTGCCACTCGGGCAGGCTGTCGATGTTGCCGACGTTGATGGCCCTGAATCGTGCTGCTTCTGTCATGGCGCCTCCGTCGTTCGACCCGGCGAGTCCCGTTCGACCCGGCGAGAGGGTTTGACCAGCCCCATTGTCGCACATGAGTCAGCCGCGTGACCGGGCGACCTGCGTCCTCCCCCGCCGCAGGCGTGGGAGGACGCGCTCAAAGCAGCTTTGCCGCCGGCCGGATCACCGAGCGGTCAGCGCCCAGACCCGCCAGGCCCGCAAGGTCCACCCAAACCGCTTCGAGCACCTCGGTGTTGGGCGCCAGGTCCTCGATCTCGGCGACGAACCCGAACCGCAGATCGAAGTGCAGGTGCTCCGGCTGGTCGCCCGAGGGCCCGAACCGGTGGATGTCGATGTCGATCAACCCCGCGGCAACGGGTCGAACGCGGTCGAGGCCGGTCTCTTCGACGATCTCCCGCTGCGCCGCCTCCAGGAGCGATCGGTCGCCAAAATCGACGTGCCCTCCTGGCTGAACCCAGATCCCGAGCCTGGCGTGGTGGACGAGAAGCAGCCGATCGCCCGCGGGGTGCACCACGAACCCGCTTGCCGTGAAATGCCCGGGGTCATAACGCGTGCGCAGGAACGGGTCATGGGCCACCGCGGCGAGGTCGAGCATGCGGATCCGGTAGGACTGCTCGTCGGGGTCATCGGGCTGGTAGGCGGTGAGGAGCCGGAGCAGCTGTTCGCGTCTGGCCATCAGGACGCAATGCGCACGCGAGCCGCGATACGCAGTTCGCAATACGACAGAGCTCCGACAGGGCGGAGCCGGGTCCTTCGACCATCGCCGGGGAAGGGCCTATGTCCCGAACCACGCACTGCCTCGTCCGTCGTATCGCGTATCGCGTATCGCGTATCGCGCCGAGAAGAGACCGCGCCCCACGGACAGCAGACCGGTCCCATCACCTCCGCCGTGCATTCGCCTCGTCGCGCCACTCCACCCACCGATCGAGAAACGCCAGGTCGTAGACCGGGCCACCGATCCCGAACGTGAGAAGGGTCGCTCCTGCCTCGACTAGACGATCACCCGCGGATGGGTCTTCCCACGAGTTGCGCCGGATCCCGGTGGATCGCTCGATCTCGGCCGGATCCCGGCCGATCGCCCGACAATGGCCGTCGAGCACCTTGTTCTTGTGCCTGATCGTTGGCGGATCACCGAACCCGTGCCAGATGTCGGCGTGCTCGGCGGTGATTCGGAGAGTCAGCTTCTCACCGCCACCGCCCACCAGGATCGGCAGGTCCCTGCGTGGCGGCGGGTTGAGCCGTTTCAGGCGCTCCTCGATGATCGCCAGATCCCGTCGCAGAGCCCGCAGCCGGTTGCCGGCCGTTCCGAAGTCGTAGCCGTACTCGTCGTAGTCGCGCTCGAACCATCCCGAGCCGATGCCGAGGATCAGCCGCCCCCCCGAGATGTGATCGACGGTACGCGCCATGTCGGCGAGCAGGTTCGGATTCCGGTATGAGTTGCCGGTCACGAGTGGGCCGATCTCGACCCTTCTGGTGACCTCTGCGAACGAGGCCAACTGCGTCCAGCACTCGAAGTGGGCACCGTCGGGATCACCCGAGAGCGGATAGAAGTGGTCCCAGTTGAAGACGACGTCGACGCCCCGCTCTTCCGCCTCGATCGCGGCGTCGCGCATCGCGTCGTATGAGGCGTGCTGAGGATGGATCTGAACGGCGAGACGGATGGAGTGTTCGCGTGGGGTGTCGGTTGTCATCGGGCTCGAGGCTAGAGGGGATTCAAGAGTCAAGAGCCAAGACCGCGCGGTTCTTGGTTCTTGGTTCTTGATTCTTGATTCTTGACACTGCCGACCTTCAGCCTCTCCGCGAACAGACGCCTTGCCGCCGTCCGTGAGAACACGGTCACGATGTCCCCCGCCCGAAGCACCGTGTCACCGCTGGGGATGATCACCTCGCCGCTCCGCCTGACCGATACGATCGTGCATCCGGCCGGGACGGCCACCTCCCGAATTGCCCGCCCGTCGGCCACGGAAGCCGCCGGGACCTCGAGGTCGAAGAACCGGGCCTCGTCGTCGGGGACGACCACCTCGAGCTCCGCGGTATCCCCGGCGTGAAGCCTCTCGATCAACTGAGCGGCCACGCCAGGGCGGGCGAAGACCGTGAGCACGTCACCGTGCAGCAGGCGGGTGTTGCCGTCCGGCACCAACACGTGGAGGCCGCGGCGGATCGAGACGATGGTGGCTCCGCTGGGCATCGGCAGCTCCTTGAGCAAGCGCCCGTCGGCGACCGACCCGGCCGGGATTCCGATCTCCTGGAAGTCCGCTCCGGCCGCCACCCGGACCTGTAGCCGGGATCGACCAAGGTCATGGTCGATCTCCTGGCCGAGAGCGATGTGGTACGCCCTGACGGCGTCTTCCCTCCGGAACATGGCGATCAGGCTCGTCGGATCGAGGTCGGAGACCACGGGGATCCGCCCGATGCCAACGGAAGCC
>JAUYIV010000029.1 GCA_030688105.1 Actinomycetota bacterium
CACGCGGGAGACGACGAGGCAGAGCACGAGGCCAACGGCGGCAAAGCCGGCTTGACGGGCAACCGGCCCCGCAAGCGCCTCGTGGGGGCTGCCCGTGGACGCGAGGCTGCCGCTGTAGATCAGCACCAGCCCGAACGCCGCCAGGGCCAGGCTCGCGAGCATCAGCATGAAGTCGAAGTGGCGGCCCTGATTGCTCATCATCCCGCTACCGGCCCTCTCCCGATGCGAAGCTACGGCGGCCGAAATAGTAGTCGAAGATCTTCGCTGCCACCGGGGCCGCGGTCAGGGCGCCGTTCCCCTGGTCCAGGAAGACGACGATGGCGATCTCCGGGTCGTTGAAAGGCGCATAGCCGGTGAACCAGCCGTGCTCCATGTAGGAGCCGTCGGGGCGGCGCTCGCCGAACTCGGCCGTGCCCGTCTTTCCCGCCACGGCGACGCCACGGCTCGCGGCGGTCTTCGCCGTGCCGTCGGTGACGGCCTCGCGCATGCCTTCGCGAAGGACGTTGAAGTTCCGGGGGTCGACGTTCAGGTTCTGCTGCACCACCCTGTGAGCCCCGGAGAGGACCTTGCCGCTGCTGTCCCGTATCTCCTTCACCACGTGGGGGACAAGGATGTCGCCGCCGTTCGCGATCGCCGCCGTCACCCGCACCATCTGGATCGGCGTCGTCGCGACGAAGCCCTGGCCGATGCCGAAGTTGTACGTGTCGCCGATGACCCAGGGCTCGCCGATCGCCTTCTCCTTCCACTCGGGGTCTGGCACGAGACCTGGTGTCTCGCCGGGAAGGTCGATCCCCGTGGGAGCGCCGAGACCGAACTTGCGGGCCCAGCGAGCGAGGTTGGTGGCGCCCAGGCCCTGGAAGACCTCCTTGCCGTTCTCGTAGTAGCCGCCGGCCAGGTAATAGAAGTAAACGTCGGAGGACATGGCAACGCCGCGGTAAAAGTCAAGGGTGCCCAGGGCCGCCCAGTCCTTGAACGTGTAGACAACGCTCGGGTTGTACTGGTTCGGCACCTGGATGTAGCCCCGGCTCGTTATTAGCGTTCCGGCGTGGGCGATGCCCTCCTGGAGGGCGGCCAGGCCCGTGATCTGCTTGAAGATGCTTCCCGGCGGGTACATCTCCGCGATGGCGTGGTTGAGCAGGGGCTTGCCAGGGTCGGTCAGCAGCTTCTGGAGCGCCTGCTCATCCACGCTCGACGTGAAGATATTGTTGTCATATGTGGGCAGCGAGACGAGGGCGAGGATCTCGCCGCTGCGGACGTCCATGACGACGGCGGCGCCGTTTCGCGAGCTGCCCATGGCCGCCTTCAGGTACTCCGTCACCTTCTTCTGAAGGTCCAGGTCTATGGAGAGGACGACGCTGCTGCCCGGCTTCGCCGCCGTCTGGTCGAGGACGCGGAGCTCGCGGCCCGAGGCGTCCGTCTCGACATCCTTGGCGCCAGGAGCGCCTCGCAGCACCGACTCGTACGTCAGCTCCACGCCGGTCTTGCCGAGGCGGTCGCTCACCGAGTAGCCGGTTGCCCTCAGGCGCGCGTACTCCTCCTCGTCGATCCGCCCGACGAAGCCCAGGACGTGCGAGAGCAGGGGACCATCGACGTACTCCCGCCGTGGCTGGACGACGACGCGAACGCCCGGGAGGTCGGACAGGCGCTCGCGCAGGGCGAAGGCCGTCGCCTCGGAGATGCCCTCCTTGAGAACCAGGGGGCTGAACGGGTCGTTGGACTTGCGGCGCTCATCGATCTGACGGCTGATGTCGCCCGCCGGCACGCCGACCAGCTCCTGCAGGGCAATGGTGATCTCGGTCTGCCGGTCCTTGGGAATGTCGGCCGGAACAACGGCAGCGGCGAAGGTGGCCCTGTTCTCGACCAGGGGCAGGCCGTTCCGGTCGTAGATCAGGCCTCGGGAGGGCGTGATGGGGACCTGGCGAAGGCGGTTGGTCTCGGCGCGAGCTTCGTACTCGCGACCGCGCACCAGCTGGAGCCGGGCAAGCTGCAGGGTGAGGACGGCGAAGACGACGAAGACGACCAGGCCGAGGTAGAAGAGCTTCTGCCTGACCGCTCGCGACTCGTCCGTCAGGCCCTTGGGCGCCTCCGAGGGCCACGGCTTCCTGCCGGTTGTGTAGGCCACGAGCCTAGTCCGTCTCCCGCCCGATCACGCGAACGCCGCCCGGCGCAGGTCGCCGCTCGCCAGCCAGATCGCGCCATAGGTGGGCGCCATGACGATGCAGTTGAGCACCACGCTCGGCAGGGCCACGCGGGCAAGGCCGTCCAGCCAGCTGCCGCCCTCCCCCGTCAGCGTGAAGACAAGGAGGTAGGTCAGGTTGAAGGCCAGCGTGGCCAGCGCCGCGAAGACCAGGGTCAGGGCGAACTGCCCCTCGCCGAACTGGATGCCGCGCAGATCGTGGATGACGGCGATTGGCGCCAGGGCGAGCAGCGCCGTGCCCAGGGGCGCTCCTTCCACCAGGCCCAGGAAGAGGCCGCCAACCGGGATCAGGATCAGGGCCTCCCGCTGGCCCCGGATCATGATC
>JAUYIV010000045.1 GCA_030688105.1 Actinomycetota bacterium
AAGACATCTCCTGAGGCGATCACCCGATCGGGGTGGTATTGGTGAGGGACGCAGACGGACGGCTCGAGCATCGGAGTCGTCAGGCTGAAGTGGATCAGGTTCCAACCACGATGACCCAGGTAATTGGCCTCGACGATCTCGGCCACCTCGTACTCATTCATACCGGGACCCAACGACCGGGCGAGGGCATCGACGGCAGCGTCATTCATGCGTGAGGCGATTCGGACGAAGACCATCTCCTGTTCCGACTTCACCAATCGGAAGGCCTGATAGGCCGGATTCATATCGATGAACTCTCCTGTCGGTATGACCCGTTGGAGAATCGCCAGATCGCCATGAGGCACAACCCCGATCAGTCCGATCCGGCGGGCGCCTGCCCGCGCCAGCAACGAGGCCAAACCCCCTGCTTGCTCGGTGGGAGTGTCGCCACCGTATCTGATGTCCTCGATCACCGAGATCCGACGTGCATCGGGTAGGTGATTCCACAGCCGCACCATGAGGATCGGGGCCTCTTCCTTGAGAAACACCACATAGGACTGAACCTGGCTCGGCCAATTCGAGAAGAACTGAACGGCAGTCTCGAGAGGACCGGTCGGCCCCCCTACCACCAGCGCATCGAGCTCACTCGACGCCCTGAGGTCTCTAGCGAATTGATGTCGCCTCGCCATCTCGTCGGAGGGATAGCGGGGAAAGCCATCGACCTGCTCGAAGTCCCCAGGTCGCCAGTAGGGCGGTCCGAAGGAATCAGTCACGGTGAGGGGGCAACACCGTCAATTGAGGGCACCGAGCAGCCCGAGCCGATCGAGGTCGGCGCCCAGCTCATCGAGCTCGCCGGGACTCAGCGGGACCAGTGGCGGGCGCACCTCCCCCTGAGGGAGGCCGATGAGGGTCAACCAGCTCTTGAGTTCGGCGATGGGGATGGCGCCCGCTCTCTGGGCGAGCCACCGATCCCGCATCCAGCGTTGGAAGGCATGACGCTCCCCGTCGAGGGTGGCATGCAGGCGCCAGGCGGCTTCGAGGTCCCCCGAGTCGGCGAGAGCGGTGTAGTCGGCGATCGGTCGCCGGCCCGGTACCTGGAACATGGCCAGGGCCGGCGTGGACATCAATGCCGGGAAGCCGTGGTCGAGATGGAGCCCGAGCCACTCCTCCTCCCCGGCGTCGCAGACCACGATCCGATCACCCACCATCTCCTTCACTCTCAGGAGATGGTCCATCGGCTTCGGATTCTTGATCCCACACACGGTGTCGAGCTCAGCCAGCTCGGCGATCAGCTCAGGGGAGATCGTGTAGCCCGAATAGGAGGTGTTGAACAGGAACAGCGGGATCGGGCTGGCGGCTGCCAGTCGCCGGTACCAGTTGCGGATCAGATCCTCGGAGGGGTTGATAGGGAAATACGGGTTGATGGCGATGGCAAAGTCGATCCCGATGCTCTCGGCGTGCCGGCTCAGCTCGGCCGCCTCGGAGAACACGTGATGGCCGACGTGGGCCATGAGCGGCACCCGACCGGCGGTGGCGTCGACCACGAGCGCATGGCATCGGCGTCTCTCGTCAAGGGTCATAGCCCAAAACTCGCCCATCACTCCGCCACAGAAGATCCCGTTGACCCCGAGCCCGTCGATGTAGTAATCCACCGAGTGGGCGAGGGCCTGTTCGTCGATCTCCCCCGACTGATCGAAGGGGGTGGGGATAGCTATCCAGAGACCGGTCACCTTCTCGAACGCCGCCTCCTTGGCCGGGCTGAGAGCCGTCATGAGCTTCCTCCCGTTTGCCCGACCGACCCGGCGGACGCGGTTCCATCCGGCCGGAAGGCCGGCTCCGGCCCGGCGTAGATGCCGGCCGTGTCGGGAAACATCGCCTTGATGATCTTGAACCTGGAGATGTCGGCGGTGCCCTCCGTGTGCGAGAAGATCGTCGAGTCGCGGAGGTACTTCTCGATCCCGGCCGCCAGCATCACGCCCGCCCCACCGTGGAGCTCCATCGCCGCCCGGGCGACGTCGAATACCGCCTCGGCGCAGTAGACCTTGGCCATGAGGGCCAACTGGGTGGCATCGTCGGCCCCGGAGTCGATCGCTCGCGCTGCCCGGTAGACGATGGAACGGGAGGTCTCGATCTTTGTCGCCATGTCGGCCACCCTGGCGGCGACGACCTGGTGCTTGATGATGACCCGCCCTCCCTGGAAGTGGGACTGGACGTATCGGGCGGTGTCCTCGAAGGCCCCCTGCATGAGGCCCAGCGCCCGGGCCGCGTTCAGAACCCTCCCCTGGAGGAGGTAAACGCCGGCCCGCCGGAGGGCGACGTCTTCGACCAGCAGATAGTCCTCAGGTACCCGACAATCGTCGAGGATCAGCTCGGCGTTTATCACCATCCGGTGCCCGATCTTCTCGTTCATCTGGCCGACCGAGAACCCGGGCGCCTCCCTCGGGACCAGAAAGCTGCTCACGCCGTCGCGGATCCCTGCGCGCGGATTGGTGTTGGCATAGACAATGAAGGCCGCGGCGGTTCCGCCGTTGGAGACGTAATGCTTGACGCCGTTGATGACCCATTCCCCGTTGCGTCGCACCGCCCGGGTCTGGAGGCTCGCTTCGGGAGCGTCGTAGGGCAGCACGCGGTCCGATGCCCCCCTGGGCTCGGTGATGCAGTTAGCCCAGAGGAATCCCGGGTCGGCCTTGAAGCGACCGAACCACTCCTCGGCCAGCGGCCGGGAGGCATGACGGGCGAACTCGGCGGCCACCTTCCAGTTCTGGACCAGGGTGGTTGTGAAGCCGACATCACCCCGCCCCAGCTCTTCCACCATCAGAGCCTGCGTGAAGGTGTCGAGGGGGACGCCGCCATACTCCTCGGGGAGGCCCAGGGTTCGCAACCCGATCGCGTCGGCTTTGGCGAGGAGCTCTCGCGGCCACCGCTCGTGGGGAGGCGCGTTCCACTCCCGATCGCGATTCGCCCGCAGCCAGGGCAGGATCTGGTCGTCGACGAAGTCCCGGCACAACTGCCGGAACGCCAGCTGTTCGTCGCTGAGCCCGTCGTCACGCGACTGCATTGCTCTCCTCACGCTCGAGTGCGGCGAGTCTATGTCTGAGCCAAGCACCCACCGTCGTCTACCGGTATGGTATTTGCAATCGATTGTTGACACACGGGAGGTAACGGTATGACGGCCCTCGATTCACACGGCGGAGATGTCGATTTCGACCAGATCGTTGGCAAGCTTCACACGGCCGATTTCAACCGGGTCGTCAACAGTCCCTGGTATCGCGACGCGGTGTACGAGCGGTTCTCGGACGCGGAGTACCAGCGTCGTTTCACGGCTACCCAGGAGAGGATGTCCTCGCTCGGGCTCGACGTCCTGATCGCCTGTGGAGGCCCCAACCACTGGAGCTGGGGCAGCGGGATGCGGTGGCTCAGCGGCTATTGGGAATGGCATGGGGTTTCGGCCTACGTCGTGGTGCCTCCCAGCGGGGAACCGGTTCTGGTGCCCGGACCTGGTGGCGCCCATCGGGAGGCGATCAGGAGACTCACCCCATTGTCCGACGTGCGCCAATCCCGAAGGGGGAAGCACGCCGACATCATCGCCGGTCTCATCAAGGATTGGGGTCTGGCCGACGGGACGGTTGGTATCTCGTTCGTTGATCCTGTCTACGAGGATTACCTACCGGTCAACCAACAGCGGCGCCTCGAAGAGGAGCTTCCGGAGGCGACCTTCCGGTTCGTGGGGGATTTCTTCCATGACCTGGTCCACGTCAAGAGCCCCGAGGAGATCGCCTGCGTTCGCAAGGCCGGAGAGCTCATGGATCAGGCGATGTACGCCATGATCGCCGCCGCCCACCCCGGCGTCACCGAGTACCAGTTGGCGGCCGCCGCCACCAATGCCGTCCTTCAGGGCGGAGGCCAGATGGACTTCGCCATCATCGGCGCCACCCCCATGGATGATCCCGCCATGATCTTCGGCAACCCCTGGCCCTCGGCGAGAGAGCTCCAGCGAGGCGACATCATCATCAACGAGATTGCCTGTGGTTACAACGGCTACTCCGTGCAGATCGGAACCCCGGTCTGCATCGGGGAGCCGCCTTCCTGGATCCGGACCTTCTTCGAGGACATCATTCTGCCCGGTTTCGACCTGATGGCCGACCAGCTCCGTCCCGGAAAGACCTGGGAGGACGTGCGGCGGGCCGGCACCTTCTTCCGGGAGAAGGGATACGACGGGCGTCCCCTCCATCTCCATTGCCTGGACTTTATTTCCCACATGCCCCACGTCATGTGGGACCACGTGTCGGCCGGCGAACACGAGATGGAACTGGTTCCCGGGATCGCCACCATGCTCGAGCCCACCGTCATCACTCCCGACGGCCTCCTCGGGATCTTCTTTGGCCGCAGCTTCGTCATCACCGAGGACGGCCACGACCAGGTGACCCGGTTCCCCCACGAGCTGATCGTCGTCTAACCCGGCGACTGGGAAGTCACCTCTCGACGGGAAACCCCACGATCGACCCCCATTCGGTCCACGAGCCGTCGTAGACCCGCACGTTGGTGTGGCCGAGGAGGCGAGTGAGAGCGAACCAACCGAGGCTGGCCCGGTGGCTCAGGCGGCAATAACAGACGACGTCGGCCTTGTCGTCGACACCGACGGATGCGGACTCGGCGCGCAAACTTGCGGGGTCTTTGAAAGTGCCGTCGGGACGGAGCAACCGCTCGTAGAAGAGATGGCGAGCCCCGGGTATGCGACCCTTGCGTTCGGCGCCGTGGTCGAAGGGGGCGGTGGGTCCCGACACCCGTTCACCAAAATACTCCTCGGGGGTGCGGAGGTCGATCAGCACACGCTCCGGCCGGTTGAGCCCTGCGCGCACCTCGTCCCGCCCCACCCGGGAGAAGGTTTGGGTCGTGCCTGGCTCGACCTCGGAAGGCACGATGGTCGGCACCTTGGTGGTGAGGGGGCGGCCCTGCTCGATCCAGGTCCGGCGGCCGCCGTCGAGGACTCCTGCCTGCGGCTCGAATCCGGTCATGGACAGGACCCAAAAGGCATAGGTGGCGAACTGAATGGGATCGCCGACCAGTACGACAGTCGAGCGGGGGCCGACGCCGAGGTCGCCAAGTCGGCGGGCCATGACCGCGGGCTCGGGAAACTCACGGTCGGTGTCGTGCCAGCACAGATCCTTCCAGAAGGCGTAGCGGGCGCCGGGGATGTGCCCCTTCGAGTACTCGGCCTCGGCCGGGGGCTTGGAGGAGACCTCGATGATCACGACGCCCGGGTCGTCGAGGTGCTGGCCGAGCCAGTCGGGTGAGATCAGGGCTGCGCTCATCGTGTCTTCAGCTCGAACTCGATCTCTGGCGCGTGTTTGAGGGTGCTGTGGATGCGACACCGCGCCGCGACCCGTTTGAGCGACTCGAGTTCCCGATCGGTCAGGTTCCCTCCCAACTCCATTGTCACCTTGATCCTTGCGACCCGGGTCGGAGCGGTCGCCGCCTCGTCCTCGAGGTGGACGTTCACCGTCCCCACTTCGATGCCCTGGTTCTCGGCGAAGGTGAGCATCGTTCCCACCATGCAAGCTCCCAGTGCTCCCAGCAGCAGCTCGGTGGATCGAAAGCCATCGCCGGGGCCTCCCTGTTCGGGAAGCCGGTCGACCACCAGGCTCAGGCCCCGGGCGGAGACGTTGAGGC
>JAUYIV010000057.1 GCA_030688105.1 Actinomycetota bacterium
TGCGATCGGCGTGCCGATGTGGGGGATTCAGCAGATCCTCGCCCGGGGGTTCTACGCACGGGAGGTGATGTGGGCACCCGTGCTGATCGGGACCCTGGCCACGGTTGCGGCGGTCCCGATGTACTGGGCTCTCAATGACGCCCTCGGCGTGGAGGGCCTGGCGCTCGCGTCGAGCCTGGCAATAACCCTCTACACCGCCGGCCTCGCCATCGTGTGGTACCGGCGGACGAGCCCGAAAGAGCTGCGGCCGGTTGCCCGAACGCTGGCTGGAAACCTCCCCCTGGCGGCCGCGGCCGGGGCGGCCGCCTGGTTCATCTCCGAATGGGTCCTGGACACGCTCGGAGTGACCGGGTTCATCGACAACCTGCTGGCGGTCGCCGGCGGCGGAGCGGTGCTATTGGCGATCGCGCTGGGCCCGAGGCCGGTGAGGAGGGATCTGGCGCGACGGTAGCGGCCATCGGCCCTCAGCCATCGGCCGGAAAGTGGCCATGGGCTTCCGCTACCTCAGATCGATTAGTCCCGCGTTGGTCGGAGTGAAGCCGCAGGCATCGATGTAGAACTCTCGGAGGTCATCGTCGAAGTCGACATGGAGCCACTCGCACCCGGCGGCGCGAGCACCCTCGACCGCCTTCGCGACGACCTGACGACCAACTCCGTGATTCCGATTCGCTGAAGCCACCATCACGTCCTGAATCCAGGCGTGTACGAGGCCGTCCCACACCACATTCGCGAAGCCGACCAGCGCGTCGTTGTCACGGGCGGTGACCCACCCCAGGCTGTGCCGGGTGACGAGAGCGGGCCAGTCCCACTCGGCGACGTCGTACACGCGATGCCCGAATGCATCGGCGTGGAGCCGGTTGGCCTCCTCCCCATCGATCTCGCCGCGCCACATGTATGAGATCGCCATGTCGGTGGACGGTAACCAATCGGCGACCGGCAACCGGCAAGAACGGGGGGGCCTAGAGCCGAGTCACCAATGACCAGCCTGAACGCGCGAAGAGCAGCGGCTCCAGTGCGCCGCACCCCTTCAGGGTCGCACCTGTCTCCGTACGGCTGGCGGGGCGAGAGTACGACAACCGAAGGGGGCCTCGCCCCTGTTCTCCTGCTGGAGGCTGGTGGCTGGAGGCTGGCGGCTACCCGCTCTTCGTCTTCTCGAAGATATCCGTGATCTCGGCGATCAGCGCCAAGAGCTCGTCACCCACCGCCGGGTCCATCGACTTCTTGGCATCCCCTGCCTTCTTCGTCGCCCGCCAGAAGAGGTCGTGGAGTTGCGGGAACTGCTCCACATGCGGCGGCTTGAAATAGTCGGTCCAGAGCACCCAGAGGTGGTGCTTGGCCAGTTCGGCGCGTTGTTCCTTCAGGATCACGCAGCGCTGCCGGAAGACCTCGTCGTCGGAATCCTGATACTTCTGGGCGATCGCCCTCACCGACTCGGCTTCGATCCGAGCCTGCGCCGGGTCGTAAACGCCACACATCAGATCGCAATGCGCGTGAGCGATGCGCTTCGGCCTCAGCAAGGCCATCGTCATCTCCTGTGTCTCGCTGATACCTCACCCTACACTCGGCCCCGGTCGCATCGGGAGGCCGCCGCTGGCCGTTTCACCCACCCTCAGAGCGGTCGGTTCGACCGTGCTCGCAGCCCTCGGCCTGCGGCTCGTCCGGCATGAGATCGCCGAGGAATCGATGGTTCCTGCGCTCAGGCCCGGCGACTGGGTACTCGGGGTCCGGCGTCCCCAGCGGCTGAGGACGGGTGACGTGGTCGTGTTCGATCTGAGGCCCGGATTCGAGGTCGTCAAGCGGGTGAGCCCGCCGCCCGCCGGGACGCATGGCCTCTGGCTCCTGGGGGACAACCCTGCCGCGGGGAGTGTCGACAGCCGAATGTTCGGGCCCGTGTCCGCCGATCGCATCAAGAGCCGCCTCCTCCTGCGGTACCAGCCGCGCCCTGTTCAGGCGATCCCTCCCCCGCCCGGATCCTGACGGGCAACGGGCAACGACGTAGCCTCCATCTCGTGAACCTCGCCCGCACGATGCTGCGCCAGCTGGGACGCAGACTCCCCAAGACCGAAGGGTCGCTGTCCCTCGAAGGGATCACGGATACGGTCACGATCCGACGCGATCGTTTCGGCGTCCCCCACATCGATGCATCGACGAGCGATGACGCCTGGTACGGCCTCGGCTTCTGCCAGGGCCAAGACCGCGCCTTCCAGCTCGAGACCCGGATGCGGGTCGTCCGCGGGACGCTGGCGGCACTGGTGGGTCGAGATGCGCTGCCTCTCGACGAGTTGTCCCGACGCATCGGTTTCGCCCGGTACGGGCGGCGCGGCCTCGACGCCCTGAGCCGCCACCATCGGGCCGGGTTCGAGGCGTTCGCCGCAGGGGTCAGGGCGGGCATGAGGGAGGGTGGCGGCGGGCGGGCCCACGAGTTCCTGCTCCTCCGAACCAAGCCTTCCACGTTCGAGGCATCGGATGCCGTCGGCTTTCTCGCGGTTCAGTCGTTCGCCCTCGCCTCGAATTGGGACATCGAACTGGCGAGGCTGCGCATGCTCGCCCTGGACGGGCCGGATGCCGTGTCCGCCCTCCACCCTCCGTATCCCGCTGATCTGCCGGCATCCGATCGGCCGGGTGAGGCAGCCGGCCAGATGGTCGATGCCCTCGCCGAAGACCTTGCCCGCGCCGGGCAGCTCTTCGCCGAAGGCGGCGGCTCCAACAACTGGGCGATCTCAGGCAGCCGTACGAGGACGGGACGGCCGATCCTCGCCAACGACCCTCATCTGGCGCCGGTATTGCCACCACACTGGTACCTGGCACATCTGCGGACGCCCGCGTGGACCGTGACCGGTGCGTCGCTCCCCGGAGTCCCGTCCTTCGCCGCCGGTCACAACGGCCATGGCGCCTGGGGCGTCACCGCAGGGCTGATCGACAACACCGACCTGTTCGTGGAGGAGGTCGGCCCGACCGGCGACACCGTCCGGCGAGGCGCGGACTTCGTGCCGGTCGAGGTCCGTCATGAGGTGATCGAGGTGAGGGGAGAGGAACCGGTCCGGCTGCAAGTGCTCGAGACCGACCGAGGGCCCATCGTCGGACCCGCCTTCGACGGAGCGTTCGGGGCCCTGTCGATGTCCGCCACCTGGCTCGAACCGGCGTCGGTCGGCGCCACCATCGACCTCTGTCAGGTCCGGAGCTTCGCCGATCTCAGGTCGGTGTACGGCTCGTGGGCTTCGATCCCCCTCAATGTCGTGTTCGCCGACGAATCGGGCTCGATCGGCTGGCAGCTCATCGGCGCGGCTCCGGTGCGCGGCCGGGGAGGCGGCACCATCCCCCTCGAGGCGGCCGACCCCGGAACCAAATGGGCGAGCCGACCGGTGCCCTTCGAGGACATGCCCCACCTGATCGATCCTCCAGGTGGGTTCGTGGCCACCGCCAACAACCAGCCCTCCACCGACGGCCCGTATCTCGGCAGCGACTTTCTGGACGGGTACCGGGCAGAGCGCATCGGCGAGTTGATCGCCGATCGCGACGACTGGGACGTCGCCACGACACTCCGAATGCAGCTCGACCGGAGCTCCATCCCGTGGCGGAAGATGCGCCAGGCCGTCCTGGAGGCGGTGACGCATGACGACGCCGAACCTGCGGCGGGGATCTTGGCGGATTGGGACGGGGTGGTCGGCGCGGACTCCGCCGGGGCAACCGTGTTCGAGGTGCTCGTCTCCGAGATGGCTCGCCGAGTGGCCGAAGCGAAGGCGCCCCGGTCGGCGCGATTCGCTCTCGGTGCGGGCTTCACCCCGCTGGTGCCTTTCAACGGCCTCATCGTGCGTCGGATCTCGCACCTGATCGGGCTCCTCGAGACCCGGCCCGAGGGGTGGTTCGACGACGGTTGGGACGAGATGATCAGAGAATCCTTGCGCGTCTCCAACCGATACCTGAGCCGGCGACTCGGCGCAGACCCGGGCGGATGGGCGTGGGGCCGGGTGCGTCCGCTGCGGTTCAAGCACCCCCTCGGTGCCCAAAGGGCGCTGCGCCGCCTGTACGACCTCGGCCCGATGCCCCACGGCGGCGACGCCAACACGATCAACCCGGCTCCAGTCGACCCGCTCGACCCGCTCGGCAACCCCGACTTCGCGGTCGCCTCGCTCCGGATGGTGGTGGACGTGGGTGCGTGGGAGCACTCGCGGTTCGCCCTCCCCGGAGGACAGTCGGGAAATCCCTTCTCACCGCATTACTCCGACCAGTTGCCGCTCTGGCAGCGAGGGGACGGCCTGACGATTGCGCAATCGGAGAGCGAAATCGCTCGCGTGACCCGCCAGACCTTGGTCCTGACCCCCGATTGATCTATCTGCGAAATGATTCGGGGAGCCGCGGCACGGTGGATTTCCGACCACGACGCGCCCAACAAGGTTCACGCATTCAAATGGGCAGACCTCTAACCGCGAACCGCCAGAACCCGCCCGAGCACCTCGCAGCACTTCTGGCGGTCGGCGGTCAGCGGTTAGCGGTCAGCGGTTGCGGTCAGGCAACGGGCAACGGCCCCGGGTTCACAACTCACGACCATCGCTACTGTGCCCAACGGCCATGACCCGCTTCCCCCGAATCCTCACGTGCTGCCTCGCCTTCGCTCTCGCCGCGGCCGCCTGCGGCGGCGGCGACGCAGCCACCACGACCACCAGCCCGGCAACGACGACGGTGCCGACCACGAGCACCGCCCCCACGACGACCACGACGACCGCGGCGAACACGACCACCAAGGGGCCCGAGACGACGGTCACGACATTTCCGTCCGGATTCTCCTCGCCTCTGAACGGGCTTGCCTCCGGCGACACCCTCAAGCTCGATCGCAGCGTGATCGCGGTCAAGATCGACAACCATCCGAGAGCGCGGCCGCAGGCGGGTTTGCTCGACGCCGACGCGATGATCGAGACCCTCGTCGAGGGAGGCTTGACCCGATTCATCGCCCTGTTCCACGACAACGAGGCTGCTCTGGTGGGCCCGATCCGGTCGTTGCGGCCGACCGACTCGACCCTCATCCGGCCCACCGGGGCACCCCTCTTCATGTCCGGCGGCCAACCGTGGATACAGAGCCTCACCCTGGCGCGAGGGGTCCGGTTGCTCGGCGAGAGCGCCGGGATGTTTCGCACCTCGCTCCACACGGCTCCACACAACCTCTATGGGGAAACCGAGACCCTCCGGGCCAGCGCCGACGCCCGCGGCTACACGAGCAATCCTCCGGCGCATTTCCTCGCGGTCGACGACTGGCCGTACCCCGACGACACCGCCACGGAGATCGTCCTCAACTGGTCGGCCGCCACGACGGTCACTTGGCGCTACGACGAGGAGACGCGCACGTACCTGCGCTGGACGAATGCCGCCGTTCATGAGGTCCAGGACGACGCGGGGAACCGGACCCAGATCGCCGTCGATGTG
>JAUYIV010000084.1 GCA_030688105.1 Actinomycetota bacterium
TCCCGACGCGAGACATGCGCGGGAGCGGCAGGAAACCTCTCTCGCCCACCTGCGCCGGCGGCCTCATGGCCCTTGTCCCTCTCGGGACCGGCGGTCTCGGGTCGGCTCGGGGGAGAGTAGGGCAACCGACCGCGGTCGGCAAAGCCCCCTTCTTCAGATATCAGATTTCAGGTGTCAGATCTCAGATCTCAGGAGCCGTCGGCCTGAAGAGACGTCAGGCAATCTATTTTGCTGACATCTGAGATCCGAGAGCTGAGATCTTGATTCCGACAGCCATCCGCGAAAATCCCGAGTGGACAGGCGCATCGCGAACGCACAGACTGGCCAAAGCGGGAGCACCGGTGACCCCGGGGGCCGACCACCACCGTCCCCCCACCGGCCCGCAGGAAGGCGGAGGCTCGGATCCCTACCCCGGCCTGCCCTTCGACGGGATCGGCGGCAACACCTGGCCCGCCGCAGATCCCATGCCGGCAACGCGCCGGTGCTCCCGCCCTTTCACTGTGAACTGTCCACCAGCGAATCCAGAGCCCCGACGTCGATCTTCACGCCGATGCCCATCGTCGACGCCACGGTGAGCTTGCGGATGTAACGACCCTTCGCCGCCGCGGGCTTCACCCTCATCAGCTCGTCGACCACCGCGGCGAGGTTGTCGCGGAGTTGCTTCCCATCGAAGGACACCTTGCCGACCGGCACATGGACGTTGCCGAACCGATCGTTGCGGTACTCGACGCGGCCGGCCTTGAACTCCTCGACCGCCTTGCCGATGTCGTCCGTAACGGTCCCGGCCTTCGGGTTCGGCATGAGGCCCCTCGGCCCGAGGACGCGTCCGAGCTTCCCGACTTCGGCCATCATCGATGGTGCGGCGATGGTGACGTCCCAGTCGGTCGGCTGGGCCCCGGATTCCACCTTTGCCGCGAGATCGCTGCCACCGACGACGTCGGCGCCCGCCTCCTGCGCGGCGCGGGCCTGATCGCCCACGGCGAACACCAGGACCTTCACCGCCTTGCCGGTCCCGTGTGGGAGCGAGACCGTGCCGCGCACGGCCTGGTCGGCCTGTCGCGCATCAATACCGAGATTGAACGCCGCCTCTATCGTCTCGTCGAAGCTCGCGGTGGCGAGTGACTTCACCATGTCGAGCGACTCGCCGGGGGGATACGCCCGCTCCCGGTCGAGCCGCTGTGCGGCGTCATCGCGCTTCTTGCCCATTGCTGTCTTCTCCTCGTGGTCTGCGGCGCCTGAGCGCCTCCCACCCCAGGGTCAATCGCCTCCCGATGACGCCGACGGCATCCTGCCGTAGGCCGTCGGACGTTGACCGTTTTCAGCCTTCGACCGTGATCCCCATCGATCGCGCCGTGCCCTCGACGATCTTCATCGCCGCATCGATGTCGTTGGCGTTGAGATCGACCATCTTGGTCTCGGCGATGTGCTTCACCTGGGCCCGGGTCACCGAGCCCACCTTGTCGGTGTGCGGGACCCCGGAGCCCTTCTCCACCCGGGCGGCCTGTCGGAGCATCACCGACGCCGGCGGAGTCTTGGTCACGAACGTGAAAGACCGGTCGTCGTAGATCGTGATCTCGACGGGAATGATCGTCCCCGACTGGCTCTCGGTCGCGGCGTTGTAGGCCTTGACGAAATCCATGATGTTCACGCCGTGCTGACCGAGCGCAGGACCCACCGGGGGTGCGGGCGTGGCTTGACCGGCAGGGATCTGGAGCTTGAGGAGCGCGGCGACCTTCTTCCGACCCATTGGTGCAGTCCCTCCTAGAACTTCTGAATCTGCTCGAAGTTGAGCTCGACCGGCGTTTCCCGGCCGAAGATGTCGACGAGCACCCTGACCTTCGACTGGTCGAGGTTGATGTCCTCGATCACACCGTTGAAGTCGGCGAACGGCCCCTCGGTGACCCTGACGGTCTCGCCGACCTCCCAGTCGGGCTTGAACCGCGGAGCCTTCTTCTCTTCGTCCTTGCGGACACCGAGGATCCGCTCGACCTCACGCCGCGACAGCGGGGTTGGCTTGGTGCCCGAGCCGACGAATCCGGTGACACCCGGTGTGTTGCGGACGACACCCCAGGAGTCGTCGTCGAGATACATGCGGACCAGCAAGTACCCGGGGAACTGCTTCCGAGGGACCGTGACCTTCCGCCCACCCTTTATCTCGACGACGTCCTCCATCGGGATCACGACGTCGAAGATCGAGTCCTCCATGTGCATCGAGGTGATCCGGGTCGTCAGATTGGCCTTGACCTTGTTCTCATACCCGCTGTAGGAGTGGATCACGTACCAGGCGCCGGGGAGGTCGAAGGGGCTCGACGGCGGGCGGACCGGCTCGGCAACCGCATCGCCCTCACCGGTTTGCTCGGCGGCCTCCGGGGCGGCATCGGTGTCGGGGGCCTCGGGTTGCGCCTCGCCGGCTTCCGGCACGTCGGGGCGTTCCTCGGTGGCGACGGAAGTGCCGAGCAACTGGCGCGCCCGCTCCAGAGCCTCCTCCTCGGAGGTCTCGGCCGGGTCGTCGACGGCGTCCGTCGCCCCGGCGAGGATCTCGTCCAACGCGTCGTCGTTCATCGCAACTCCAAGAGGGCGAGGACCCCGCGCTTGAGCGAGATGTCGAGACCGAGGGTGAACAGGGTGACGAAACCGGCGGTGATGAGCGTCACCAGGGTGAAGGTGACGACCTCACGGCGCCCGGGCCACGCCACCCGGCGCAGCTCGGTACGGACCTCGGAGACGAACTGGCGGAACCCGACGCGCTCCTTGCGGCGCCGCTGCGCCATCATCTGGGCGCGACGATCCTTCGCCCGTTTCTCTTCCTTCTCCTGCAGTCGCCGCAACTCGCGGTTCATCTGGCTACCTCTCGGTTCGGATCACACGCCCTCCGCAGCCGTGATCCGTGCACTCATTTTCGGGGCTTCAGCAGGGGCGGAGGGACTCGAACCCCCAACCGCTGGTTTTGGAGACCAGTGCTCTGCCAAATTGAGCTACGCCCCTTTGGGGTGTTCGATCCCGCGCCCGAGCCTGGGAGGCGAACGGCGCGCATTGTAAGCCGGGGGTACGGGCAACGAACAACTCCGCAAGATCTCAGATCTCAGGTTTCAGATATCAGCAGGCATCAGCCGCGCAGGTCGCAGGCTGCAGCCGGAAAACTCGCTGAGACCTGCGGCGTCGCCGACAGCATCTGACATCTGACATCTGACATCTGATACCTATTCACGCCTGGAAAGCGCCCTCGCCATCAACGCGGCGACGGTGGCCACCCCGATCACCGCCGCCACCGAGTACCGGACCGCGATTCGCACCACCAACGGTCTCCGCGGATCTGACCCGTCCTGCTCAGGGAGGCGCGACATGACGGTGGTCGCCAGGCCTTCGGGAGCACGCAGTGTCTCACCGCCCATGGCGGACAGCTCCCGGGACATCCCCGTGGAGCGGGCAACATCGGCTTGGCAGCGAGGGCACTGGTCGCGGTGAGCCTCCAGTACGCGGTTGAGCGGCATGTCCGCGGGAACCATCGACACCAGCCGGCAGATCACGTTGCTCATCTCGTCTCCCCGAGGATGGCCCTTACCCTCTTGCGCGCCCTGTGCAGTCTCACCTTGGCGGTGGTCTGGGTGATGCCGAGCTCGCGACCCACCTCGGCGTGGCTCCACCCGTATACGTCCCGCAACACGAGCACCGCCCGCTGACCAGGGCTCAGCTGATTGATCGCCGAGCCGAGCTCTGCTCGAACCTCGGCGAGCTCCCCAGCCCGTTCCGGGCCCGTGGAGGGATCGATCAACATCTCGTCCAACTGCTGGGCGTCGTGGCGGCTGGCTCGTTTGCGGAGCGTCCACGCGGTATTGACGGTTATTCGATGCAGCCAGGTTCCCAGAGCCGCTTCGCCCCTGAAGCGCGGCATGGCACGCCACGCACGGATGAGCGCCTCCTGGGCGACGTCCGGGGCAAGATCTGGGCCGACGAGCCTGACCGCAAGCGTGTACACGCTGTCCCGATACCTCCAAACGAGTTGCCCGAACGCATCGGAATCGCCGCTGCGCGCCGCATCGATGAGCTCGGCTTCGTCGCGTTGGACCCCACCCCAAGTCATCGGGTTACCCGGGCGCGCCCGGTCACCAGCCGGTCGCCCCCGGATTCGAGGATGAGCTCGAGGTCGGCGCCGTCGGGAGTCACTGCTGCGACATTACCGATCACCGTCGCGCCGTCGCCCGGGCGCAAAGGTTTGCGGAACCGAAGGGTCATGGACGAGATGGCGTCAGGACCCGATGCGTAGCGGCCCGCCCCCCGCCCCAGCCACGCCGCCATCAAGAGTCCGTGCACGATGATCCCAGGCAGCCCGGCGGCACGAGCCGATTCGTGATCCCAGTGGATCGGGTTCCAATCCCGGGTGACGCCGGCGTAGCGGACCAGATCGAGGCGCGAGGCCCCGCAGCGGAGCGCGGCGATCGGCTCACCCTCACCGGGAAGAGCCGTCTTCGGGGCCGGCGGATCGACCGCGGGTCGCTCGCCGACCGCCGGCTCGGCAACGTCGGCGGCTTCGGCCGCGGCGACATCGGACATGAGAAACACCGCTTCCCCCTCGAGCCAATCGCCGGCGCCCGATCCGGCGGAGAGCCGAAACGTGACGAGGTTCAGGGCCCCACGGGCCCTCACCCCGGCGACCGTGCCCGACACGCGGAGTCGCTCCCCGACCCCCAATGCCCGACGCCACCGGAACACCTGCTCGGTGTGGATGAGCGAGGTGGTGAAGGGTACGACTGCCGGGTCGTCCAGGAATGCCGGGGCCACCGCGAACAGGGCGGCATTGGCGAAGAGCGGCGGGGCGTGCTCCTGCCACCTCCCGGGATCGTCTCCGGTGACATCGGCGAACTCGGCCACGCGGTCGGCTCCCGCCTCGAGGGTGAATGGTCCATAGGTCCGACCCACGAGATCCTCGAGCGCGCTCACCTACCGGTCGCTCTCGAACGCCGACTGGGCGGGCACCGCCACGGCGCTCGGCTCGGTCGAATTGCGAATTGCGAATTGCGTATTGCTGCCACCGACGCCCCCAGGGCTCGTTGGCCCACGCCTACCGGGTTTCGCGATGGGCAGTGTGCTCGCGGCACCAGCGGCAGAACTTCTTCAACTCGATCCGGTCACGCGTGTTGGTCTTGTTCTTCGTGGTGACGTAGTTACGTCGCTTGCAGACCTCGCAGGCGAGCGTGATCGGCGGACGCTTGTCGCTGGGCATTCAGTATCTTCTCTGTTCTTTTCTTGTCTTGCTGGTGGCGGGTGGCTGGTGGCTATTTATTGATCTTGGTGACTCGGCCGGCGCCGACGGTGCGGCCTCCCTCACGGATGGCGAAACGGAGGCCCTCATCCATGGCGATCGGGTGGATCAACTCGACGGTCATCTCGGTGTTGT
>JAUYIV010000067.1 GCA_030688105.1 Actinomycetota bacterium
CGCGATCACCATCGCCGGGACGGTCGTGATCAGCAGGAGCTCGATGATTCGAGGCTTCATCAGCTTCACGTATGCCGACAGCCGGCCCCGGCGGGTGGGAATCGTCCCGGCGCCGGTCACGCGCTCACCATCTCGACGCGGGCGGGCTGGACGAGCGCGGTGCTTCCGACGACGACGAACCCGATCCAGACGGCGTCGGCGAGCAGGAGATGGACCAACTGCATCCACACCGGCGCCAGCAGGGCGACATTCAGCAGGCCGGCCCCGATCTGCACGACGACCAGGGACCCCAGCGCCGACCGCATCCATTCGGGAACGCGCAGTGTCCGCGAGAGGTAGACGAGGTATGCGGCGGTGATGACCGCCAGGATCGGATGAACCCATCGCAGTCTGACGAGGAATCCCCCCGCCGGATCGGCTTCGAACCCACCCAGCCCCTCGGGCGGGAACAGCGTGTCGCCCAAAGCGGTGACGGCTCCGGCCGCCCCGACGAGGATCAGGGCTCCGGCCCCGATCGCCACCTGCCAGAGGGTCGGGCGGTCCGGCGAGCGAGACGGCACGGGCCGGCCCGACGACCACCAAACCGTCAGTGCCAACGCCGCCAGCAGGAGGAATGTGTTGACGAGGTGCACCGTGATCGAGACCGCCCTCGCCGCCGACCGGTCGTCGGCGACCCACTCGAACATCACCAGGGCGGCACCGATCAGCACCTCATTGAGGATGAGGATGCCGGCGGCGGCGGCCGCCAGGCGAACCGGATCCCGGGAGGGTCGGGTGCGCACCGCCCACACGACCAGGATCGCGACGAGAGCCAGGGCGATCCCACTCGAGGCCCGATGACCGAACTCGATGAATCGCTCTGCGGTCCCCGAAAGCGGGATCGCCGTCCCGCCGCAGGTGGGCCAATGCGAACCGCAACCCGCTCCCGACCCGGTGGCCCTGACCACCGCGCCGAACAGCACCACACCGACATTGAACACCAGGGTGGCGGCGGCGAACCGGGTGAAGCGCGAGTGGGGCACGGTGTGGGCGAAGGGTACTTCGGGGTCTGGCCGGGCCCGACGGCATGAGAGTTGCCCGTTGCCCGTTCCCCGTCTCGGGGCTCGAGCCCGCCAGGTCTTCAACCCGGCCGCGCGACAGGTGGCGGAGAGCGGGTAACGCAAGGCTCCGCGATACCATTCATGCCGACAAGGGGATGGAGAGCGTGAAGAAGATCCTCGTCATGCTGATCGTCGTGGCGGTGGCAGTGCTCATCGCCCGGCAGATGTCGCATTCTCAGCAGAGCTGAGAATCAGTCGACAGTTCACAGGCGACAGTGCGACAAAGGGCCGGCGTTTCCAACGCCGGCTCTTGTCGCGGGAGGGAGCGCGCCGGCTACCGCTCGATGAACCCGAGGATCGCCTTCGCGATCTCGTCCCCGTGGGTCAGCACGGCCTCGTGTTTCGCTCCCACCAGCTCGACCACCGACGCCGATGGGATGAGCGCCGCGGTCTCGTACTGCAGGTGTGGCTCGATGAGCTGGTCATCGGTCGGGATGATGCACAAGGTGGGCACCCCGATGTCCCCGACCCGGTCACGCGCATCAAAGCGGAGGATGGCGAACCCGCCCTCGTAGTACAGGTCGGTGTCCCGGTCGAGCATGTTCTGCCACAGCCACGCCGCATTCTCCTGCGGAAACACCCCGGCTCTCATCAGATAGGTGTGGGCGATTCGGGGCAGCAGGAAGCGGTCGATCCGGGTAAGAGCCCGGCCCACCACGAACAGGGGGACCATGAGCTCCCGGGGGCGATCGACCGGATGGGCTGCGGTCCCCCCGAGGACGATGTGGGACGCCCGGCCGGGATACCGAACCGCCAGCTCTTGCGCCGTCATCCCACCCATCGAGAAGCCCACCACGGGCACATCGCCGATCCCGAGGATGTCCAAGGCACGGGCCACGTCGTCTGCGAGGTCGGCGATCTCGAACCTGCCCCGTATGCGGTCCGTCTTCCCGTGATTCCTCAGGTCGAGGATGATCACCCGATGACGCTCGGCCAGGGTGGGCAGGACCCGATGCCAGGTGAGGAAGCCGTCGTAGAGCCAGCCGTGGAGCAGAACGATCGGAGGCCCATCCGGAGGCCCCACCTCTCGCACCAGGAATTCATGGCGGCCGGCGACGATGGTCCGGCCGGTGGGCCCGGGGGGACGCTTCTGGACCCCATGAAAACGGGGCGCACTCTCGGGACCGAGCAGGCGCCAGAGGAGCCATGCCCCAAGCGAGGCCTTGATCATGGAGCGAGTTCTCACGAGGAGAAAGCCTATCGGTGCCCGGCACACCGCCAACCGCCAACCGCCAGATCGCGTCACCCTGCTCGAACGCGATCTGGCGGTGAGCGGTGAGCGGTCAGCGGTCGGATGTGGCGTTGGAGCCGGCCGATCGAGAGTGCGGCAGCGATCGCCTCGAGCGGTCAGCCGTCGCTCGTCATCGCACTCGGACCTGGCCGGGCCTCTCGGCAGTGAACTCCCCGATGGTCCAGGCCTCGCCGCCGAAGGCCTCGCCGAACTCGTCGACCCGATCGGGGGCAAGCGCCACGAGCAGCCCTCCGCTCGTCTGAGCGTCCGTCAACAGCACCCGGGTGGGCGCGTCGGCCGCACCGAAGTCGGTGAAGCCCTGGGCGTGCCGGAGGTTGCGGCGCGTGCCGCCGGGGACGACGTCGTCTTCGGCGAGTCGGCGCGCCCCCGGCAGCAGCGGCACCGCCGACGCGTTCACCACAGCCCCGACATCCCCCAACATCTCCGCCAGGTGGCCGAGGAGGCCGAATCCGGTGACGTCGGTGCCCGCCGACGCGCCCGCGACCATGGCGGCGTTCCCGGCGCGATCGTTGAGGTCGACCATCGATGCCACCGCGGCGTCGCGCACGGAGGCATCGGCGAGACCGCGCTTGATCGCGGTCGACACGAGACCGGTGCCGATCCTTTTCGTCAGGACGATCGAATCGCCGGGCCGGGCTCCGCGGTTGCGGAGGATCCGATCGGGGTGGACGACGCCGGTGATCGCCATCCCGTATTTCGGCTCCGGGTCGTCCACGGAATGACCGCCGACGATGGTCACGCCCACGGCAGAGAGGACCTCGGCGGCGCCCCCCATCACCCGGCTCAGCAGGGCAAACGGAAGCGCGTCTCGCGGCCATGCCACGACCTGCAGGGCGGTTAGGGGGCGTCCGCCCATGGCGAAGACGTCAGAGAGGGCGTTGGCCGCGGTGATCCTGCCCCAATCCTCGGGCTCGTCGACGATCGGCGTGAAGAAATCGATGGTCTGGACGAGCGCCACCTCCTCGCTGATCCGAAAGACGCCGGCGTCGTCGGACGACTCGATGCCGACGAGGAGGTCGGGGTGCGTCACCGGCGCCGACCCATCCAACCCGCCGAGAATCTCAGCGAGCTCGTACGAGGCGAGCTTGCAGGCACACCCGGCGCCGTGCGAGTAGGCGGTGAGGCGGACGTCGGTGGTCATTAATGGGGAGTGTACGGAGGGGTCGGCCGCCCTCCGGG
>JAUYIV010000075.1 GCA_030688105.1 Actinomycetota bacterium
CACGCCGTTGCCGCTCTCCGCTACGAGGTGATGTTCCTCCTCCACTCCGAGGACGGTGCGGCAGGTGATCGGCTTCGGGATTCCTGGTCGGAGATGGGCGACTCGGTCGTGGTCGTCGGGTCGGAGGGCGTGTGGAATTGCCACATCCACACCGATGACATCGGCCCCGCCATCGAGGCGGGAACCGCCCTGGGCCGTCCCGAGCGGATAAAGGTGACCGATCTGCTCGATCAGGCCGCCGAGGAGGCGTTCCATCGGGCACCGCGGTTCACCCCGCTTCCCGAGTTCTCCGACGCCGCGGTGGCCGTGGTCGCGGTGGCGGTGGGAGATGGCATCGTCGAGCTGTTCAGGGACGCCGGGGCCCAGGGGATGGTCGTGGGCGGTCAGACGATGAACCCGTCGGTCCGCGACGTCCTCGAAGTGGTCGAGTCGGTGGCTGCCGAAACGGTCATCGTGCTGCCGAACAACAAGAACATCGTGCCGGTCGCCGAGCAGCTCGCCGCCCTGACCACGAAGCGGGTCCTGGTCGTGCCCACGCGGTCGGTGCCCGAGGGGCTGGCGGCGATGATCGCCTACATGCCCGGGATGGCCGCCGAAGACACCGCCGCAGCCATGTCTGCGGCCGCCGGGGCGGTTTCATGGGGCGAGGTGACCCAGGCGGTGAGGGACGCCAAGATGCCGGCGGGCGCATGCTCCGAGGGCGATTGGCTGGGGATCGTCGGCGGCGACGTCACGACGATCTCCACAGACCTGCAGTCTGCGGCGACCCGGGTGCTCGATGCGCTCGTCGATGACGATTCCGAGGTGGTCACCATCGTCACCGGCGCCGAAGCCGACGACGCCGGAGCCAAGGCACTGATCGACCATCTCGAGGAGAACCATCCGGGGGTGGAGGTGACCGTCATCACCGGTGGCCAGCCGCTGTATCCGTACTTGTTCGGGGTCGAGTGACCGGGCGGTCCCTGGCCTATCTCAACCGGATCCCGATCGAGCGGGTCCAGGGCCTCACGGGCAAGCGGGGAGCCAACCTGCGCAAGGCGGGCATCGAGTCGGTCGCCGATCTGCTCCTGCACGTGCCGCGTAGATACGTCGACCGGTCGAGGACCGTTCCGCTCGCCGAACTTCCCCTCGGCGAGGAGGTGACCGTCATCGGCACGGTCAAAAAGGTGTCGATCCGGAGGCCCAGGAGGAATCTGACCATCATCGAGGCGACCATCGACGACGGCTCGGGCGTGCTCACCGCCATCTGGTTCAACCAGGCGTATCGCGAGCGCCAGCTGGGCGAGGGAACCGAGGTGGCGCTGTCCGGCATGGTCGAGCGATACCGGGGGAGGCTGCAGATGTCCTCGCCCGATGCCGACGTGCTCGACCGGCCTTCGGAGGCACTCACCACTGGGCGGGTGATGCCGGTCCATCCGACGGCCGGGGGCGTCGGCCCGGGCTACGTGAGACGGGCCGTGCACAACGCGCTGCTGCGGTCCCGGCCCATCGATGATCCCGTGCCGGGCGAAATCCGGGAACGCCTCGGGCTCGTGGGGAGGGACACCGCCTTCGCCGACATCCACTTCCCCGAAGAGCCGGGTGCGGTCGCCCCCGCCCGGGAGCGCCTGGTGTTCGATGAGCTCTTTCGGCTCGAGGTGGCCCTCGCGGCTCGCAAACACCGCCAGGTCGATGCCGCCGAGGGCATCATCCACTCGCTCGAGGGAGGCCTGGTGGCCTCGTTCCTCGAGTCGCTCCCGTACGGGCTCACCGGCGCCCAGGAGCGGGTGATCGCCGAGATCCAGCGCGACATGGCCTCGCCGCATCCGATGCACCGCCTGCTCCAGGGGGAGGTGGGCTCCGGCAAGACCGTCGTGGCCATGGCCGCGCTGCTCACCGCCGTCCAGGGCGGGTATCAAGCTGCGGTGATGGCCCCCACCGAGGTCCTTGCCGACCAGCACCACCTGGGACTCGAGCCACTGGCGGCTCTGGTCGGGGTGCGGATGGCGCTCCTCACCGGTTCCTCGGCGAACCGCGACGAGGTGCTGGCTGGCGTCGCCGGCGGCACCATCGACGTGGTCGTCGGCACCCACGCGCTCATCCAGGAAGGCGTCGTGTTCGACCGCCTCGGGGTGGCCGTGGTCGACGAACAGCACCGCTTCGGCGTGCACCAGCGGGTGCAGCTGAAGGATAAGGCGGTAGGCCCCGAGCCCGACCTTCTCATCATGACGGCGACCCCGATTCCCCGCACACTCTCCATGACCCTCTATGGCGACCTGGACATCAGCATCCTCGACGAGATGCCGGGAGGCCGGAAGCCGGTCACCACCCGGGTGGTCCCGCCCAGCCCGGCGTCCCTCGAGCAGGTGTACCGACTGGTGAGGGAGGAGGCGGCCGCCGGACGCCAGACCTTCGTCGTCTGCCCACTCGTCGAGGACTCCGAGAAGCTGCAGGCGGCCTCGGCCACCGCCGAGTACGAACGGCTCTCGAAGGTGTTCTCCGACCTCAGGGTCGGGCTCATCCATGGGCAGATGCGTTCGGGGGACAAAGAAGAGGTCATGAGCCGGCTCCGCGCCGGCGAGATCGACGTGTTGGTGGCCACCACGGTCATCGAGGTCGGGATCGACATCCCCAACGCCACCGTGATGGTGATCGAGGACGCCGACCGCTTCGGCCTCAGCCAGTTGCATCAGCTGCGCGGCCGGGTCGGCCGGGGCGGTCATCGGTCGCATTGCATCCTCATCGCCGATCCGAGCACGCCCGAGGGTGAGCAGCGCCTCGCCGCCATGGCTTCCACGACCGATGGCTTCCGGCTCGCCGAGGAGGATCTCAGGATTCGGGGTCAGGGGACGGTGTTCGGAGCCCGTCAAGCGGGCATGGCCGATCTGCGGCTGGCTGACATCCTGCGCGACGTCGAGACTCTGGTGACGGCCCGGCGCGAGGCATTCGCCCTGGTCGCCACCGACCCCGAGCTGACCCGCCATTCGGATCTCGCCGAGGAGGTACGCGAACTCCTCGGCGACTCCGAAGACTGGCTGTTCATATCGTGAGGATCGTCGCCGGCGAAGCCAAGGGGCGGCGGCTCAAGAGCCCTCCGGGAGCCGCCACCCGCCCCATGATGGACCGAGTCAAGGAGGCGATCTTCTCCTCGCTGGGCGCCGCCGTCGACGGCGCCCGGGTGCTCGACCTCTACGCGGGTTCGGGCGGCCTCGGGCTCGAGGCACTGAGCCGGGGCGCCGCCTCGGCGACCTTCGTCGAATGGCGCCGCGAGGTCGCCCGGGTGCTGAGGGCGAACATCGAGGCCGTTGGGCTCGGCGGGACGGTCGTAGCCGAGAAGGTCGAGGACCACCTGCGTCGGCCGGGCTCGCCCGTCGACCTGGCATTCGTTGACCCTCCGTATGCGCTCGCACTACCGTCCGTCGAACAGGTTCTCGCCCTCCTGGTCGGGCGACTGGCCGCAGGCGCGATCGTCGTCCTGCACCGGAGGACCGGGACCGGGGACCCCGTTCTGCCCCCAGGGCTGGTGACGACGGGGCGCCGGCGCTACGGAGATGCGGAGGTCACCATGCTGACCAAGGAGGAGCGGTGATCACGGCCCTGGTGCCCGGCAGTTTCGACCCGCCGACGAACGGGCACGTCGACGTCGTCTCCCGATGCGTCGCCATCTTCGACCGCGTGGTCGTCGGTGTGGTCGCCAACCCCTCGAAGCAGCCCCTCTTCACCATCGAGGAGCGCCGCGCGATGCTCGAGGAGTGCTGCCCGTGGCAATCCGTCGAGGTGGCGGGGTTCGACGGCCTGCTCGTCGATTTCGCCCGGGAGATCCGCGCAGATCTGATCGTGAAAGGGCTGCGGGCGATGACCGACTTCGACTACGAGCTTCAGCTCGCCCAGATGAACCGGCAGCTCTCGGGCATCGTGACGATGTTCGTGGCGACCAAGCCCGAGTACGGCTACCTGTCGTCGTCGCTGGTGAAAGAAGTGGC
>JAUYIV010000076.1 GCA_030688105.1 Actinomycetota bacterium
AAGTCGGAGTGGCGCTCCACTCCGCTCAGGGTGTCGGGAAGGTCCCGACTGTCGCTCAACCAGGCGACGGCGTCGTCCACCTCCCACCCGCACAGCGGGGTCGCCACCGGGCAGCGGGTATGGAAGCGGCATCCCTGCGGCGGATTGGCCGGGTCGGGGACGGTGCCCTCCAGGCCCTGGATGCGGTGGGAGGGGTCGGCGTGGATGTCGGGGTTGGCTGCCAGTAGCGCTTCGGTGTAGGGATGCAGGGGATGCTCGAACAGCTCGGTCGCCGTGCCCTGTTCTACCACCTGGCCCAAGTACATGACGGCGATACGATCGGCCATCAGGCGCACCACACCCAGGTCGTGGCTTATGAACAGGTACGTCAGCCCCCACTCCCGCTGTAGCTCGTGGAGCACATTGAGGATCTGGGCCTGAACCGACACGTCGAGGGCGCTGGTTGGCTCGTCGAGGACGATGAACTCGGGATCCAGGGCCAGGGCTCGGGCGATGGAGATGCGTTGCCGCTGACCACCTGAGAACTGGTGCGGGTAGCGGTAGAGGTGCTGACGGCCCAGTCCCACGCTGTCCAGCAGGTCCACCACCCGCTCTGTCAGCTCCGGCCCGGAGGCCTCTCGGTAGACCCGCAGAGGCCTCGCCACGATGTCCTTGACCAGCTGGCGGGGGTTGAGGGAGCTAAAAGCGTCCTGGAAGACCACCTGGCAGTTACGTCGGTAGACGTGGCGTGCCTTGCTGTTCATGGTGTCGATGCGATGCTCGGAGTCGAGCTCGGCGAGAAACCTCCTGTCGGCGGCGGTGCGGGCATCATCCGCCACGGCGAGCACCCGGTCCAGCTCGCTCTCTTGCTCGTCGGAGATCCGAAAGTAGATGCCGCCGTGGGTCGGGGTCAGGAGTCCGCTGATACAACGGCCCAGTGTTGTCTTGCCGCACCCGCTCTCGCCCACCAGTCCCACGGTCTCGCCCCTGCGGATGTCGAGGGACACACCGTCCACTGCCCGCACCTGGCCCACGACCCGCTGCATGGCCCCTTCTTTGATCGGGAAGTGTTTGCGGACCCGGCGAACGGTCATCACCGGAACCCCCTCCCGGCGATCGCTCCCGCCTCGGGTCTCCACCGACAGCGTGGTCATCTCGTCCTCCGCGAAAGGTCGGGCAGGGCTGACGGATCGACGCCCAGTTGGTCCGGAGTGTTGTAGGCCAAACACGCCACCTGGTGGCCCGCCGGGCCGACGAGGAGAAGCTCGGGGTCGATGGCGCCGCACAGCGCTACGGCATGAGGGCAACGGGTGTGGAACCGACAGGAGGCAGGGGGGTCGACCAGTTCCGGCACCGTCCCCTCGATGGCCGCCAGCCGCCCTCGCGTGTGGCCGGCCGAGGGAACCGCGGCCATCAACCCCCGGGTGTAGGGATGGAGCGGCTCGTGGAATATGTCTTCGGTGCGGCCGGTCTCGGCTATACGCCCGGCGTACATGACCGCTACCCGGTCGCTGATCTGGCGTACCAGTGACAGGTCGTGACTGATGTACAGCACTGCCGCTTGGTGCCGTTCCTGCAGCTGACGGATCAACTCCAGGATCTTGGCCTGGATGGTGACGTCGAGGGCGGTTGTCGGCTCGTCGGCGATGAGCAGGTCGGGATTGCAGGCCAGGGCCTGGGCGATCATCACCCTCTGCTTCATGCCACCGGACAGCTCATGGGGGTAGCTGTCCATGATCTTGCGGGGGTTGGCGATCTGGGTTTCGTCGAGGGCGGCCGCCACATGGTCATCCACCCGCCGGCGCAGCTTCGTCGCCTGCTGGCGGAGAGGGGGAAGTCTGAGGAGCAGCCTCTCGGTCAAGCGAGTGCGCTGGCGAGCGGCCCGGCGAATCAGAAGCGAGGCATCTCCGTACGTGCCCTCCAGGAGCTCTTCGGAGCGATGCTGGTAGAAGACCTCTGCCACCTGCTCACGGATCGTGAGGGCCGGGTTGAGGGCCTTGCCCGGATCCTGGAAGATCATAGCGATCCGGTTGCCACGGACGTCGAGGAGCTGGTGGCGAGGGATGGTGAGCAGGTCGACTGGTTCAGCTCCGGTCCGGCGGGCCTCGTCCGACCAGAACAGGATCCTCCCCCCCGCGTACACCCCGGGAGGGCTCTGGATCAGACGCAGAAATGAGCGGGCCGTGACGCTCTTGCCCGAACCCGTCTCGCCCACCAGTCCCAGGGTCTCGCGGTCGCGGATGTCGAACGAGACGCCGTCCACGGCGTGCACCAGCCCCGCCTTGGTCTTGAAATACACGCGTAGGTCCTGGACAGTGGCCACCAGCGGCGCGGCGGTGGTCATCGTGTCCTGGGGAGCGGAGAGGGGAATGGTCATCGTCCCTCGGTGCGGGGGTCGAGTACGTCGCGCATCCCGTCACCGACCAGGTTGAAGGCCAGAGCCCACAGGAAGATCATCAGACCCGGGAACGTCGAAGCCCACCACTTGCCGGCGGATATGCCGGCCTGACCGTCGCTCACGAGCACGCCCCACTCGGCCAGGCCCGCCTCGGCCAGACCGATGAAGCTCAACGTTGCCGCGGTGAGGACGATGCCTCCCATGTCCAGGGTGGCCTGGACCATCACCGGTGTTATCGAGTTGGGGAGCACGTCCTTGCGGTAGATGTTGAACTTGGAGTCACCGGTCACCCGGGCGGCGTCGACGTACTCGTTCTGCTTCACGTGGATGATCTGGCCGCGGATGATCCGGGCGTACTTCACCCAGAAGACCACGGCGAGGGCAAAGATGATGTTCCCGAAGGAGGGGCCCAGCACGGCCGCGATGGCGAGCGCGAATATCAGCTCCGGGATCGCCAGCAGCACATCGACGGCTCGCATGAGGATCTCGTCCAGCTTCCCTCCGATGAAACCTGCCAGGCTGCCGACGATCGTCCCGACGGTCACGGTTATCCCCACCACGATCACGGACAATCTCAGGGAAGTGCGGGCCCCCCACAGGACGCCGTAGAACACGTCGCCGCCTGTGGAGGTGGTGCCGAGGAGGTGGCCCGGGGTGCCGGGGGGAGCGTCGCGGACGCCCCAATCGCGTGGCATCTGGTAGGCATCAGGGACATTAGGAGTGGTCAGGAGCGGGGCGAGGGCCGCCAGGGCGAGCAGGGCGATGATGATCATGAGGCCCACCAGCGTGGTGGGGTTGGACAGGACTTTCCTGGAAACGTCGAACAACCGGCGCAACCGTACGATCCATGGTCCCTCAACCGAGACCGTGAACGAATCGGGAGCAGGTACGTCGACGATGTCAGGCTCCCAGGACGACGCGGCGGTCGAGATAGGCGTACATGATGTCTACCACCAGGTTGACGGTCAGGAAAAGCACGCTGGTGAAGAGGACATAAGCCATGATCGTGGCCTGATCCCCGCGCAGGACGGCGTC
>JAUYIV010000089.1 GCA_030688105.1 Actinomycetota bacterium
CCTGGTGGAGCGGTCCCCCCGCCACCCGATCCTGGTGGTGACCCTGGCCCGGCCCGAGCTGCTGGAGCGCCACCCGGGCTGGGGCTCGGGGCGGCGCAACACCCTGTCGATGCACCTCGCCCCATTACCCGACGACCAGATGGCGGAGCTGGTAACCGGGATGGTGCCGGGGATCCCCGCAGCGGCGGTCGAGGCCATCGTGGGCCGGGCCGCCGGGGTTCCCCTCTATGCGGTGGAGTTCGTCCGGATGCTGCTCGCCGGCGGCGACCTGGTGCGCCAGGGCGACACCTTCGCTCTGACGAGCGATCTCTCCGACCTGGCGGTCCCCGACTCCCTGGCGGCGGTGATCGGCGCCCGGCTCGACCGCCTGGGCCCCGACGACCGGGCATTGGTCCAGGACGCCGCGGTGCTCGGCCAGTCCTTCACCCTCCAGGGCCTGGCGGCGATCCGGGGCACCGAGCCGGCGACCCTGGAGGAGCCGCTGAGGGCCCTGGCCCGCCAGGAGCTCTTCGAGCTCGACGACAACCCCCGCTCCTCGGAACGGGGCCAGTACCGCTTCGTGCAGAGCCTGATCCGCGAGGTCGCCTACGGGCGGCTCAGCAGGGCGGACCGGCACGCGCGGCATCTGCGGGTGGCCGAGTACTTCGCCCGGCTCGACGACCCCGAGCTCGCCGGGATCGTCGCCAGCCACTTCCTCTCCGCCCACGAAACCGCACCCCCCGGCACCGAAGACCTCCTCGAGCGGGGCCGCACCGCCCTCGTCGACGCCGCCCACCGCGCCGCCGACCTCCAGGCCAGCGCCCAGGCCCTTGCCCTCTACCGGCAGGCACTGCAACTGACCAAGGATCCCGCTGGTCAAGCGCCGATCCTGATCGACGCCGCCGACGCCGCCGGCTGGGCCGGGGAGGTTGAGGAGGCACTCGACCTGGCACGACGCGCCATCGCCGCCACGGAGACGACCGGGGACGCCGAGGGCCGACTCCGGGCCTACACCGCGCTGGCCTCCACCCTCGATTCCTTCTCCCGAGCCGACGAGGCGGTCGCAGTCCTTCGCCCTGTCTTCGGGGGTGTCGAGACATTCGACACGCACGACCGGGTGCGGCTGGGACTTGAGATGTCTCGAGCACACATGCTCAACGGCGAGTCCGAGGAGTCCGTGGAGGTGGCGGACCAGGTTCTGCCTGACGCCGAGCGGCTGGCGCCCGCCAAGGATGTGATCGACGGCATCATCTCGAAGGCAACCGCATTGGGCAACCTCGGGCGCGTCCTCGAGGCGGAAGCCGCCCTCGCCGGTGCCGTGGCCCTGGCTGATGAACACGGGCTGCAGCCACAGGCAATCCGGGGTCTCAACAACCTGGCCGTGATCCAGGCCGCCGTCGATCCGCGGGCTTCGCTTCGAACCGGTGAGGAGCTCTTTCGCCGTTCGTTGCGTTTCGGCGGAATCCCCTGGGTGGAGCGGGCACGCCGCGACCAGGCCGATCAGCTCAGCTTCTCCGGTCGCTACGACGAAGCTCGGGGAATGCTCGATGAACTGGACCTCGAGCGTGTCACGCCGAAACTCCGGGAAGACGTTCGGGCATTGCGCCTGGTCATCGAGGGCGACTGCGGCTCGTCCTCCGATGTGGGGCACCGCCTCCGCGACGAGGTCGAGTCCTGGGGACCTATCGGTGATCCCCAGTCCCGGCAGCAGGCCAACTGGTACCTGGCCCAGTCCTATTTGTTCGAGCGGGACTGGGATCGGGTCTTCGAGCTGGCGATCGACAACTGGTTCCCCTGGGTTGCCGAGGCTGCGTTGATTGCGGCGGTACGCGGACGCGATCGAGATCGTGTCCACCGCGCCCTGGAGGCAATTTGGGGCGTCGTGACGCCCACGGGCCGCCTTGGAACCGCGATAGGCCGTCTCGGCAACGGGGCGGCGATGGTGCTCGACGGCGACCGGGAGCGAGGCATCGAGCTTCTGGCGTCGGGGCTCGAAATGCACGCCAACATCGGATGGCCCCAGCACACTGCCGACTGGCAGACGGCATTCGCCGCACTTGTCGGGTTGGAGCACCCGGCGGCCTTGGTCGCGGCCAACGCCGCCCGGGATTGGCTGCGCGAGGCCGGTGCCCACGGACTGGAACAAGTCTGGGCCGATGGGCTGCCGGGAGAGATCCCGGTGGCGGAACGAGTCGGTTGACGCCACGGACGACTCACGCGCGGTCCTCCTACCGCGTACGTCCCTCGACCGGGTTCATGGCTCTCGGCTCACGCCTCATCGCAGTGTCGCCTGGAGGGCCGGCATGATGGTCGCCTGGGTGGAGAGCCCCACCGACGACGTCCAGCCGCCCTCCGACCCGCCGGCGGCCAATGCCAAGGTCCAGGGCTTCGGCACCGGGACCGGCGCGATCCTCGACCACTGCTGAACCGCGCCCGTCGGATGGTCGCCATGGGCATGGACCGACATGAAGCTCGCCGTCGGGTGACCCCGTGGCGGATTCGGAACGGGATCGCCCGTAGCTATCCGAAGGCCAGAAGCATCCCGCCGTAGATCGCAGTGAGGGCAGTCATAGCCGACAGCGAGATGACCGAGTAGGTCTTCAGCTGGGTGTGCATCATCTCCTGTATCCGGTCGAACCGGTCTTCGAGCCGCTCGAAGCGCGTCGCCAGCGATGCGAGGTCCGAGCGCACCGTCGCAATATCAGACTTCGTGGCGAGTTCGTCGGCCCTATCCGGAAGATGGCTCATGAGCGTGTCGGCATGTTCGACGCCGAGAACCTCCTCGAGCCGAGCATACAGGGACCTGATGTGTGGATCGGACACGGACACGAACACTCCTTGACTGAGAATCTGGAACATCTCGTGCAGGTGTGACAGGACGTCCGCGTCCGCCGCTGACCTCCCGGAGAAGGGTCGAGCAAGGTGAGACGAAGGGGGCGGCGTGGACAGCGTTCGATCCGACGCGATGCGGCAACCAACACCCATCCGCCACAGTCGGTCTGGACCACCCCGCGGCGTTGGCGGCGGGGACGGTGGTGCGAGGTGGATTCGGGAAGCTGGAGTCCT
>JAUYIV010000090.1 GCA_030688105.1 Actinomycetota bacterium
CGTCGGGAGAGTGCGCGGCGACCCTGCGCCAACGTCTCATGGCGATACGCTGCCCGCATGCGGATCGCGGTCATCACCATCTTTCCCGAGTTCTTCGAAGACCCCCTCGATGTGAGCATCGTCGGGCGGGCCATCGCAGACGGCGCCCTCGAGGTACAGGTGGTGGACCTCAGGAACCACGCCGGCGGCCGGCACCGCCAGATCGACGACGCACCATTCGGCGGCGGTCCGGGCATGGTGATGATGGTGGAGCCCATCGCCTCCGCCTTGGAGCAACTCGCGGCGACCCAACGGGTCCTGCTGGCTCCTGCCGGAAAACGACTCGATCAGGCGACGCTCGACCGGTGGGCGGGGCTGGAGGTGCTCACGTTGGTCTGCGGCCGCTACGAGGGTGTCGACGGGCGGGTGGCCGAGCACCTCGTCGACGAGGAGGTCTCGCTCGGCGATTTCGTGCTGGCCGGCGGGGAGGTGGCCGCCCTCGCCATCATCGAAGGGGTCGCCCGCCTCTTGCCGGGCGTGGTCGGCAACCCCGAGTCGACGGAGTTCGAGAGTTTCCGCGGGGGTCTGCTCGAGGAGCCCCACTTCACCCGCCCTGCCCGATTCAGGGGGTGGGAGGTACCCGAGGTGCTCCTCTCCGGGGACCACGGGCGTATCGAGGAGTGGCGACACCGACAGCGAATCGAGCGCACCCGAGTGCGACGACCCGATCTTCTCGAGGATTTCGGGGACGGCGACCCGGCCGTGTAGAATCCTGCCACTCGGGCGCTCGCCCGCTGCCCGGAGGATCCCGATGAACACTCTCGATCAGGTCGAGGACGCCTACAAACGCGACAACATCCCGGACTTCGGTCCTGGGGACACCGTCCGTGTCAACGTGCGGGTCGTCGAGGGTGGCCGCGAGCGCATCCAGGTGTTCGAAGGCAACGTCATCGCCCGCGACGGCGGCGGCTTGCGCGAGATGTTCACCGTGCGCAAGGTCTCTTTCGGGGTCGGGGTCGAGCGGATCTTCCCGGTCCATGCCCCGATCATCGCCTCGATCGAGGTGGTGCGCCGAGGCAAGGTGCGCCGGGCGAAGCTCTACTACCTTCGCGACCGGGTGGGCCAGAGGGCCTCCCGGATCAAGGAGAAGAGAGACAGCCAGGCTCGAGCCACGAGTCGCCAGTCTCCCGACACGGACTGATCGCCACCTCACCACCACTTGGCACGGCCGGCGTTCCGCTGGGCGAGCCACCACCGGATCTTGCTCTTCGCCTCTCGGTTGTCCGCACCCCAGGTGCAACCTGAGAGTTCATGCGCCTCGCTACCGTGCCGCCGTGACCTCCGACCTCCCGCCGTCATATCGGCCAGAAGGCGAGCCCGGGGATGACGATCCGGTCGACTTCTTCGGTGTACCCCATCTTGCCTATGACGACGGCTTGGACCGGCCTGGGTCCGATCCCAGGGACGGCGCCAAACCCGGGGGCCCCGTCAGATCCTTCTGGAAGGAGCTGCCATTCCTCGTGATCGTGGCGCTCATCGTCGCGGTCATCATCAAGACCTTCCTGATCCAGGCCTTCTACATCCCGTCGGCCTCGATGAGGGAGACCCTGATCGAGGGCGACCGCGTCATGGTCAACAAGCTGGCCTTCCGGTTCGGCGAACCCGAGCGGGGCGACATCATCGTGTTCGACTCGCCACTCGAGGAGGGGACGGACGGGGAGTCATTCTTGGCTGCGGTCGTGCGCCACGTGGGGGAGGCGCTCGGGCTGTCGACTCCCGAGTCGGCGCTGATCAAGCGGGTCATCGCCGTCGAAGGGGAGACCATCGAGATAGTCGACAACATCCTGACCATCGATGGGGTTGCCATCGAGGAGCCCTATCTGACCCGAAGGGTGCAGATGGGCGACTTCGGGCCGCTGACGGTCCCCGAAGGGCATGTGTTCGTGATGGGTGACAACCGCAACCAGAGCGAGGACAGCCGACGGTTCGGGCCGGTGCCGGTCGGAGAGATCATCGGCAGAGCATTCGTCCGGGTTTGGCCGCCGAGCCGCTGGGGAGGGCTGTAGGCGAGCCTTCGGCTCGCCGCCATGAGCCTTCTGCCTTCGGCCCTCAGCCGGATCCGGCGGATGGCCGATGGCTGGGGGCCGACGGCCGATCCGTCACCCCCTCGTGATAGCAAGACGGGATGAACGACCGATCCCATCCGCCCCCGCCGTGGGTAACATCGGCGGCATGTCCCGGCGAACCTGCCGGGACCCCAGGAGACCACCCCGAACATGAGCGAAGAAGACCTCGAGCGATACGAGTCCGACGTCGAGCTGCAGATCTATCGCGAGTATCGGGACGTCCTCCCGATGTTCCGGTTCGTGATCGAGACCGAACGACGGTTCTATCTGGCCAACGATGTGGAACTCAACACCCGCGAGGTGGGTGGCTCGGTCTACTTCGAGCTCGAGCTCGAGGACGCCTGGGTGTGGGACATGTACCGGCCAGCGCGTTTCCTCAAGAAGGTCCGCGTCCTGACCTTCCGCGACGTGAACGTCGAGGAACTCGAGCACCCGGAGTTCGAACCGCCCGATCCCGCCGGCGGCTAGGGAGTCTCGGCGAGGCGATCGCACTCGCTTTCCTGCAGCGGCGCGGTGCCCGGCTGGTGGCCGCCAATCGACGATCCGGCCCTGGTGAGATCGACCTGCTCGTGCACGCCGACGGTCGAGTGGTCGCCGTCGAGGTGAAGACCAGGATCGGCGCAGACCCCCTCGTCCAGATGACCCGAGAGAAGCGGAGCCGGATGCGCGACGCCGCCTCGATGGCCCGTCCGCGACCGAGCCGGATCGACCTGGTCACGGTGATGTTCGATTCGAGCGGGGCCACGATCCGGTGGGTGCGGGCGATCGCGTGAGCCGAGAGCAGCCTCCAGCCTCCAGCCTCCAGTTCTTGATTCTTGATTCTTGGCCCGTACCGTCCTCGAAGCGATGCATCGAGATCGGCTCGAACCCGAGATCGTCTTTCCCGTTCAGCCCTACGCGGCTCGCAAGCGGTATGTCTGTCCCGGATGTGCCGGCTTCGTCGAGCCGGGGGAGGGCCACTTTGTGGTCGTGCCCGAAGATTGGCCCGATCTGAGGCGCCACTGGCACCGGGCGTGCTGGCATCTGGAACAGAGACGGCGTCATGGGCGGGGGGCGCGGCGTTGATCCCTTTCCCGACGCACCGTGACCTGTGCAGCCCACCGTCCAAGAGCCGAGAACCAAGAGCCGAGAACCAAGAGCCGCGTCGGGTTGATTCTTGCTACTTGGTGGGCCGACTTCCCTGCGGATGAATGACCGCCTCCCGACAGAAAGCGAGTCAAGTGATCGTTGGGGCGCCGCTCAGCCGGTGGCGGCCCACAGGACCAGGGCGACGGCGATCAGGATCGTCCCGGCGACCATGGCGATGTCGACCATGCCGATGCGCTGCCTCCGGAACGGGTTGAAACCCATCACCTGATCGTAGGGGGACGCCATCCGGTGCACCGGTAGTGTGCGGCTCATGTTCGGGGTGCGCGACGACGGGCCGGTGCGCTGGCTCACCATCGAGAACCCCTCGCGCCGCAACGCCATCTCCTTCTCTGCTTGGCCCCGACTGGCCGAGCTCTTTGGCGAGTTCGGCTCGTCGGAGGCACGAGTGCTGGTGGTCATCGGCGAAGGTGAGGACTTCTGCTCGGGTGCGGAGGTCGGGTCGAGGATGATGGCGGGACCGGCCTTCGACGCGTACGCCACAATGGCCGAGGTGGGCGCAGCTGCCGCCGCCCTCCATAGGCTGTCCAAGCCGACCATCGCCGCCGTCGATGGAGTGGCCGTGGGCGCCGGCATGAACCTCGCGCTGGGTTGTGACCTTCTCATCGCCACCGAGCGCGCCCGTTTTGCGGAGATCTTCGTGAAACGGGGGCTGACGGTCGACTTTGGCGGCACCTGGCTCCTACCGCGGCGGGTGGGTCTGGCCAGGGCCAAAGAACTGGCGCTGACCGGGAGAATCTTCGGGGCGTATGAGGCGCTGGCCTACGGGATGGCCACGAAGGTGGTCCCGGTTGACGAGCTCGTGGAGGCTGCCACCGAGGCGGCCACCGAGCTGGCCGCGGGTGCTCCGCTGGCGCAGGGATTCATCAAGCAGGGCCTGGATCGATCGCTCGAGATGTCGTTCGACGAGGCTCTCTCCTACGAGCAGCAAGCCCAGACCGTCCTCTTCTCTTCGGAGGACGTCATCGAGGGCGTGGCCTCCTTCGTCGAGAAGCGGGATCCCGAGTTCCGGGGCAGGTGATGTAGACCTCGCACGGACTCGATTGGTCGGTTCCGCTCCTTGGAGAAGGTGACACAGTGTCGAGGATCCTGCCGCCGGCCGTCCCCCAGCCCCCTGGTCGGTGTCACACCACCGTCTTACCTTGCCCGCATGTTCGCGTCCGTCACCTCCGCCGCGCTCGTGGGTGTGGAGCCCAGTCCCGTCCGCGTCGAGGCGCATGTCTCTGGCATCACGTCCAAGCAGGCCGTCTTCAGCATCGTCGGGCTGCCCGACGCCTCCATCCGCGAGGCCCGGCAGCGCGTCCAGTCCGCGATCATCGCGACGGGCCACCGGTTTCCCAATCGCCGGATCACGGTCAACCTGGCTCCGGCCGATCTGCCGAAGGTGGGGTCGGCTTATGACTTGCCGATTGCGCTTGGGGTGCTCGCCGCTATTGGAGTCCTGCCGCCCATCGCCACCAAGGTCGTGGCGATGGGCGAATTGGCGCTCGACGGGGCGGTCCGGGCAGTTCGTGGTGGGTTGGCAGCCGGGATCGTCGCCGGGCGGCGGGGCCTGCCGTGCATCGTGGGATCGGCCGGGGGTGCGGAGGCGGCGCTCTCGGGGGCCGACGTTCGGGGCGTCACCAGCCTGGCGCATGCCATATCGGTGTGCCTCGGTGAAGATCCCGGCCAGATCTCCCCGGGGGAGTCGCCCGCTCTCGATCTCCAGCCCCCGATCGACCTCGCC
>JAUYIV010000093.1 GCA_030688105.1 Actinomycetota bacterium
GACGCCGCCGATGTTGACGAGGGCCTGTGTGGAGAGCCATGTCGTGACTCCGACGGCGAGCAACCGCCCGAACCGGTCGGCGCACCGCAGAGCGATCATGGTGCCGGCCACGCTGAAGGCGGCGAATAGCCCGACCACGGCGAGGGATCCGATGAGACCGGTCTCCTCACCGAGGATGGCGAACACGAAGTCGGTATGGGCGTTGGGGAGAAACGACCAGCGGGCTCGGCTCGCGCCGAGCCCGACGCCCCAGAGGCCCCCGGTGCCGAGAGCGACCAGGCCCTGTACCGCTTGATATGACGAGCCGAGCGGGTCGCTCTGGAGATCGAGGAATGCGGTGACTCGAGCCCATCGATACGGTGAGGACACCGCCAGGGCCAGGGCCCCGCCGGTGGCGGCGATCCCGGTGCCCAGGACATGACGCATGGGCACTGCGCTGGCGGCGAGCACGGCAAAAGCTCCGGAGGTCACCAGAAGTGCCGTCCCGAGGTCGGGCTGGAGCATGACCAGGCCGGCGACGAGACCGATCGTCATCGCCACCGGGCCAAAGAAGTCCCGGTAACGCACCATCGACGACTCCCGGCGGCTCACCACCGTCGCCAGCATCAACACCGTCGCCAGCTTGGCGATCTCCGATGGCTGAATCGACATCGGCCCGACGATCAACCATCGGATGGCACCATTGACCCTGGTGCCCACCAGCAGCACTGCGACGAGAAGAACCAGCGTCGACACGAAGACGGGAAGGGCGAGCCTCTTCCACCACCGGAGAGGAATGAAGGCGGCGACCACCATGCCGACCACACCGAAGACGAGCCAGGCGATCTGGCGCTTGAAATAGAAGAGCCCATCGCCCGCCTCCCTGAGGCCCACCACGGACGAAGCCGAGAGGATCGCTCCAAGCCCGACCACGACCAGGAGCGCCACCGGAACGAGCAGGGACAGGATGGTCCTCGACACTCCCCTTTCACGGGCGCGAATGGTCCTGAGCGCAGCTCGCGACGCCGGCATGGCGACGATGTTGGCCATGGTCATGTCTCCTTTCGGGAACGGACTGCAGCGGCGAAGCGCTCACCGCGGTCGGCGTAGGAGCGGAACATGTCGAAAGACGCGCAACCCGGAGCGAGCAGAACCGTGTCGCCCTCCCGGCTCATCTCGTCGGCGATGGCCACCGCCTCTTCGATGGTGGCGGCGACGGTCGACGGCCTCCCGGCTGCCGCCAGTTCCGCGGCGGCCTCGCCGATGGCGATGACATGACGGACGTTCGGCTCGAGCGGCAGTCCGCCGATGTCGAGGCCCTTATTCCGGCCACCGGCGATGAGGATGACGGATTCGTGGTCGCGGACCGATGCGATGGCGGCGTGGGGATTCGTCGCCTTCGAGTCGTTCACCCACGTCACGCCACCCCAGGTTCCGATCACCTGCCGCCGGTGCGGTCCCGGTCGAAATGCCGTCGCCACCTCCAGGATGCCGCTCGGCGTCGCACCCATATGAATCGCCGCCTGCGCCGCTGCAGCGACGTCGACCAGCATCACCGCATCGGGCCGGGGCATGGCGTCGAGCGGGACCGAGACGCCTTGCAGTGCCAGCACGTCTCCGTCGCGGCCCCAGCCGCCTGGAGGACGCATGCGACCGCTGACGGGAACCAACCGACCCGAGGCGGAGGCGACCAGGCCGGTTGCCCCGGCGTCGTCAGCGTCGTACACCACCACATCGTCCGATGTCTGCCGTTCCAGGATGCGGGCCTTGGCGGCGGCGTACGCCTCGAACGACCGGTGCCAGTCGAGGTGGTCGGGAGCCACATTGAGGAGCACCGCCGCGCCGGCGTGGAATCTGTCGACGAACCTCAGCTGGAAGGAGGACGCTTCGACGACCACCACGTCCCATGGGTGGCCCACGGCGGCGCACAGCGGGTCTCCGATGTTGCCCGCCGCCGCAGCATCGAGGCCGGAGGCGCGGAGCATGTGAGCGGCCAGTTCGGTCACGGTGGTCTTGCCATTGGTGGCGGTGACGGCGATGACCGGCGCGTCGAGATGACGGAAGCCGAGCTCCAACTCGCTCCAAAGCGGCAATCCGGACGAGATCGAGTCACGAACCGGCGCAGCGTGCTCAGGCACTCCCGGGCTGGCGATCACCAGATCGACGCCGTCGAGAAGGGCGCGATCCCACTCCCCCCCGTGTGACTCGTCTGCTTCGGCGCCCTCGAGGGCGCCGACGTCGGCGTCGTACAAGATGACCTTCTCTCCGTGGGAACGCAGCAGCGCGGCGGCGGCGCGCCCACTCACCGCGGCTCCGATCACGAGGGCGGTCATCCGATCCCCCCCGACATGATGAAGTCTCCGTAGAAGAGCCCCAACGCGAGCGCAACGAACAGGGCGGCGAGAATCCAGAAACGCACGATGATCGTGGTCTCCGGCCATCCCTTCAGCTCGAAGTGATGGTGGACGGGCGCCATTCGGAAGATTCGCTTGCCGAACCCGCGAAAGGCGACCACCTGCAGGATCACGGAAATGGTCTCCATCACGTACAGGCCACCGAGGACAACGAGAAGGAGGTGGGTGTTGGTGAGTAGAGCCATGGCGGCCATCGCCCCGCCCATCGCTTGAGACCCGGTATCACCCATGATGATCTTGGCGGGCGCGGCGTTCCACCAGAGGAACCCGAGAGCCGCCCCGGCTAGCGCGGCCGACAGGATCGCCAGCTCGAGGGTTCCCACGATCTCGTAGAACTCGGGGTGGCGGAACTCCCAGAACGAGACGATGACGAACGCGCCGAACACGAGGGCGCTCGACCCTGCGGCCAGCCCATCGAGCCCATCGGTGAAGTTGACCGCGTTTGCGGCAGCGGTGAGCATGACCAGGACCCATACGGCGTAGAGCCAGCCGAGGTCCACTCCGAAAGGGCGGGTGAAGGAGAGCTGGGTGGCCACTCCGTAGTTGATGGCACCCCAGGCGAACAGTGCTGAGATCGCCAGCTGTCCACCGAACTTCCATCTCTTCTTCAACCCCAGGTTGCGGGCTCGGGTGACCTTCGAGAGGTCATCGAGGAATCCGATCAGGCCCATGCCGAGAAAAGCCACGAGCACGAGCAAACCGGGGATCTGAAATTCGCGCCACGACAGGCTCCAATCGCCTTCGGGCGTCCGGGCGTCGACATGGGCCACGAGCCAGCCTGCGATGACCGCGAGGATCATCACGACCCCGCCCATGGTGGGGGTCCCCTGCTTGTGATCGTGCGCCACCTCGTCCTGGATGAACTGCCCGATCTCCCTGGCTCGAAAGAACCTGATGGCGATAGGCGTGAGCAGGATCGTGACCAGGAAGGCGACCGCTGCCGAGGCCAGCATGACGATCATGCGGCGGCTCCCCCTGCGATCGCCTCGGCCACCCTCTCGAGCCCCGCGGCCCGCGACGCCTTGACCAGCATGACGTCGCCGGGGCGGAGGATCCCGGCAAGCGCCTGGGCGGCTGCGTCGGCGTCGGCCACCCGGATCGCCGCGGCCCCGGCGCCCTCGGCGATGCCCGGATCGTCGCCCACCACCACGACCAACTCGAAACCCGCTTCGACGGCACGCTCGCCGACGGCCCGATGCAATTCTTCCTGGGATGCCCCCAGTTCGTGCATCTTCCCGAGTACGGCGATTCGCCGCCCCGGCATCGCGGCGACGGTGTCGAACGCCGCCGCCATCGAGTCGGGATTGGCGTTGTACGCGTCGTTGACGACGAGGACGGAACCGCCTGCCAGTGGCAACTCGACGACCTCCATCCTCCACGGCGACACCCGGGCGCCGGCAACTCGCTGTGCCGCCTCCTCGAAGTCGATCCCCAGGGCCAGGGCGGCGGCCACCGCGGCGGCGGCGTTGACGGGCTGATGGCGGCCGGCCTGTTGGAGCGCGACCGTGGTGGCGACCCCGAGATGGCTGAGACGGAAGGAGGCGCGGCCGCGGGCGTCGAGCGTCACATCCAAGACCTCCACGTCGGCGCCGGTCCCCTCCTCGCCGAATGTGATCATCGGACCGCGGCGTCGGGCGGTGAGCCGGTCGTCGCCGGCGGGCAGGACGGCCACCCCCTCGGGCGGGAGGGCTTCCACCAGCTCCCATTTGGCTGCGAGCACCGCGCCGACGTCGACGAACATCTCGAGGTGCGCCGGGCCGATGTTGGTCACCACCGCCACATCTGGCCTGATGACCGCGGCGAGTGCGCTGATGTGGCCCGCTCCCCGGCTCCCCACCTCGATCACCAGGGCGGAGGCATCATCGGGGGTGCCGAGCACGGTGAGCGGCACGCCAACCTCGTTGTTGAACGAGCGGGGGGCGGCGTGGGTTCCGGGGCCGAGTGCGGCGGCCACCATGTCCTTGGTCGTCGTCTTGCCAGAACTGCCGGTGACCGCGACGACGGGCAAGCGGATCTCGGCCCGCCGCTGCGCCCCCAGCGCGGCCAGGGCAGCCAAGGTGTCTTCGACCTCCACGGCCGGTGCCCCCTCGGGGCGGCGCCCCCGTTCGACGAGCACCGCCGCCCCCTTTGCCGCGGCGTCTGCCGCGAAGTCGTGGCCGTCGAACCGCTGGCCGCGGACCGCCACGAACAGTGAGCCGGGGACCGCTTCGCGGGAGTCGGTAACGATACGCTCGACCAGGGCGGCGCCGTGGGCGATCCCTCCGGTCGCAGACGCCACGAAAGCCAGGTCCCATTTCACAGCGCAGCTGCTTCCTCGGCCACCACCACGCGGTCATCGAACGGAACGACCGACTTGCCGAAGTCCTGCCCGCGCTCGTGGCCCTTGCCGAGCACCAGGACCGCATCCCCCGGCCGGGCCTCCTCGAGGGCGAGACGGATCGCCTTCCGCCTGTCGATCTCGGTGATCACGCGCCCCGGCCCCTCGGCGCCGGACGCCACCGCATGGAGGATCGCCCCGGGATCCTCGGTTCGCGGGTTGTCCGAGGTCAGCACCGCGACGTCCGCGGCGGCGGCGGCCCGGCCCATGAGCGGGCGCTTCTCCCGGTCCCGGTCCCCGCCGGCGCCCACCACGGCGATGACCCGCCCTGACTCACCGAGGATGTCCCGCGCCGCGGCAACCATGGCCATCACGCCGCCGGGAGTGTGGGCATAGTCGACGACCACCGTGAAGTCGCGCCCGATGGGGACGATCTCGAAGCGCCCGGGCACCGACGGGACCGATGCGATTCCGGCGGCGATGTCGTGCCAGGTGATCCCGAGCACCTCGGCGCAGGCGGCGGCGACGAGGGCGTTGGCCACGTTGAACCGTCCCGCCAGAGGGAGAGTGATCGAAGCCGATCCAGATCTGCCTTGGGCCAGAAACCGCGACCCGTCGAAGCCGACCTCCACCTCGCGCGCGGTCACATCGGCATCCGTTCGCAGGCCGACCGACGTCAGCGGCACCGACAGCGAGTCCACCAGCCGGAGCCCCCGGGGGTCGTCCACCCACACCACAGCTTCGTCGGCTTGGTCGAACAAGGCCGCCTTGGCCCCGAAGTAGGACTCCATGTCACCGTGAAAGTCCAGGTGATCACGGGAGAGATTGGTGAAGGCGGCGACGCGGAATCGGGACGCCGACACCCTGCCGAGGGCCAGGGCGTGAGAGGAGACCTCGACGGCCGCCAGGTCCACGCCGGCCGTCACCATGCGGTCGAGGAGCCTCTGAAAGTCGGTGGCCTCGGGTGTGGTGCGCGCCACCTCCACCGGCTCGCTGAGAATCCTCGCCCCGACCGTCCCGATGATCGAATGCGGGAGCCCTGCGGCCTCCGCAATCGACTCGAGCAGGTGAGTGACCGTGGTCTTCCCGTTGGTGCCGGTCACGCCCACCAGACGGAGCCTCTCCGATGGGTGCCCGTGGACTTCGGCGGCGATACGACCCAGGGAGGCACGGGTGTTCCCCACCACGATTGCCGGGAGGCCCGAGCGCCTCGCTTCGTCTTCCACGCAGACCGCAGACGCCCCCGCCTCGGCGGCGATGTCGACGAAGTCGTGCCCGTCGGCAACGAGGCCCCTGATCGCAACGAACAGGACCCCCGGACCGGCCGATCGCGAGTCGTGGGTCACATCGTCGACCTCGACCCCGGGATCGCCGACGACCCGGCCACCGGCGGCCTCGGCGAGATCGCGCAGGGCGACCGCCTCAGGCATCGGGGGAGATCCCGAGCTGGTGGAGGGCGGCGAGCATGACTTCGGCAAAGATCGGCGCGGCGCCGCGTCCGCCGCTGGCGTCCTCGACCGGGCCATCCAGAACCACCGCGATCACCACCCGAGGGGCGTCGACGGGCGCCATCCCGATGAAGCTCGCCACGACATCTTCCTCGCTGTACGACTGCGTGTCCGACAGGTACTTCTCCGTCGTGCCGGTCTTCCCGCCGACACGGTATCCCTCCACGGCGGCGAGCGATCCGGTGCCGGACTCGACCACGGCCTCGAGCATCACTCTCATCTGCCGCGCCGTGCGGGCCGAGATCACCTGCCGCTCCTGGGGGACGATCGCCTGTCGGCTGCCGGACCCGTCGACGATCTCCTTCACCAGGTGCGGCTGGACCCAGACGCCGTCGTTGGCGATCGCCGCGTAGACCATCGCCATCTGCAGCGGCGTCACCGAGACGTGATAACCGATCGAGGTGCCCGCGAGGCAGGTCGTGAGACACCACTTCTCGGCCGGGCGCAGCACCCCGGGAGCCTCCCCCGGGAAGTCGATGCCGGTCGGGGCTCCCTCGCCGAATGCACTCAGGGCGTCGTGGAGGCGGGGTGCTCCCATTAGCTCGCCGAGCAGGATCGTGCCGAGGTTCGACGAGTGAGTGACGATCTGTGTGACCGTCAGCCGATCGGCGTGCTCCGTGAAATCCTCGAAGACGGTGTCTTGGATCTCGATCTCGTCGGGGATGTCGAACGACGTCGCCGGAGTCACCAAGCCGGATTCGAGTGCCCCCGACACCGTCACCGCCTTCTGGGTCGACCCGGGCTCGAACACATCGGTCACCGCCCGGTTACGGATCGCACCACGGGGGACCGCCTCGCGGTCGTTGGGGTCGTATGCGGGGAGGTTGACCATCGCCAGGATCTCACCCGTGGTCGGATCGATCACGACGATCGAGCCCGACTTCGCACCGGTGCGCGCCATTCCCCGGATCAGTGCCTGCTCTGCGGCGTACTGAACCTCGACCTTGATCGTCGTCACGAGGTCACTTCCCTGTTCGGCGGGAACGACCCGATACTCGCCCTGCGGGATCACCAGCCCCTCCGGGTCGCGCTCCACGAGCAGCTCACCCGGGGTTCCGGCGAGGGCCCTGTCGTATTGGAGCTCGAGGCCTTCCAGTCCCTCGTTGTCGTCGGACCGAACTATGCCGATCACATGGACCACGAGCCCGCCTGCCGGGTAGACCCGCTTCGGCTCGGTCAGGAAGTACACGCCGGGGAGGTCGGCCTCACGGATCGGCTCTGCCTCCTCGGGACTGAGCTGACGGGCCAGGTACACGAACAAGGAATCGCTGGTGAGCTCGGCGATCAGTTCGGTCACCCGGCGATCCACCAGCGGGGCGAGCTGCATCGCAACGCCGGTCGGGTCGGCCATCTCACGCGGGTTGGCGTAGACACTCACGGAGTCGATGGTCACCGCCAGTTCCCGCCCATCCCGGTCGAAGATGGTGCCGCGGTCCGCGGGCAGGGTCCTCCGTTCCAGACGCTGATCGAGTCCCCGCTCGGCAAACTCGTCGGCCCGGGCTCCCTGGACGACCGTGAGGCGAAAACCGACCGTGGTCCAGGCGAGGACCAGCACGACCCCGACCGCCACCAGGCGGCGGTTGCTCGTGACGCGGCGCGGCCGCTCCTCCATCGGTCCTCCTCACCTCAATCTTCCCGAGCCGATCTCAGAGAGGCCCTCAGTCCTCGGCCGGAAATCCGGCTCAGGTCCGTCTTCGCCTCCTCCGAAGGCCCTCTGCCCTCGGCCTTCAGCCCTCGGCCGGAGTCCGGCTCATGGCCGATTTCATGTCAGCAGCCATCGGTCACGGCTCGGCCCGGGCGCTCAGCAACGCCTTGAGGTCGATCCAACGGGCTTCGATGCCCGGCCCGGGATCACCCAGGCCGGGCACCTCGATCGTGAAGATCTCCTCGGGGAACACCATCCCC
>JAUYIV010000094.1 GCA_030688105.1 Actinomycetota bacterium
ATCCAAATGGTGCGCTGGGGGAACGGGATCTCGATGCCGCTGCGGTCGAAGGCCGGCTTGAGGCGCTTGCGGACTTCGCGTGCGGTGGCGAACTGCTCACCCGGCTCGACCTTGAGGACCGCACGGATCGTGATCGCCGAGTCCCCGAAGGTCTCGATACCCCATATCTCGGGCTCCTCGAGCACCGTGGCGTGCTCGAGCTGGTCGCGCCACACCGAGTCGATGACCTCCTTGATGACCTCGACGGCTTTGGTCAGGTCGGTGTCGTATGCGACCCCGATGTCGATCACCGCCCGGGCCCACTGCTGGCTCTTGTTGCCGACGCGCCGGATCTCGCCATTGGGGACGAACCAGACCGTCCCGTTGACGTCACGCAGGCGCGTCGTCCTCAGGTTGACCTCCTCCACCACCCCGCTGGCGTCTCCAAGATCGACGATGTCCCCGACCCCGTATTGGTCCTCGATCAGCATGAAGATGCCCGTCAAGACGTCCTTGACGAGCGATTGGGCGCCGAAGCCGAGCGCGATGCCCACGATGCCGGCGCCGGCGACCAGCGGTCCGAGGCTCACGCCGAACTCGGCGATGATGATGATTCCGGCGAGTCCGTAGATCGCCAGCGAGGCGGTGCTGCGCAGCACCGCTCCGAGGGCGAGGGCGCGTTGCTTGCCGCGCTCCTCCTGGGCGGCGAGCAGTTGCGCCTTCTCCATCGCACGGGCCCGCAGGGCGGCGAATCGGCCATCTCCCAGCTCGACCTCGCGGCGAATCCGGGCGCGTTCCTCGCGTTGAGCGATGAGACGATCGACCATCTTCCGTATAACGCGCTTCATCAGGCGGTTCACGGCGAGGGCGATCAGCAAGATCAGGAGCACCTTTGCCGGCTTGGCGACGAACCAGTCCGCAAAGCGAGCCGCCGACTCGTTGCCGGTGAGGTCGAACACCCAGTCGCACACCAGTCCGGAGGCGTCACCGCAGGGGTCCGCGACGGTGTCGGCACCCCAGAAGAAGAACACGGCTGTTGCGAGCATCTGCTCCCTCGAAACTACCCGCTTGGCGGGCACCGCCCCAAAGGGGCGCGGCGGGACGCCGCCTACCCTCGCGTCGAGACGAGGCGGGTCGCCCGCGGCGATCGGGAGGACGCGACGGTGGCGAAGCGATATGAGGCCCTGCCCCACACCGCCGATGCCGCCTTCATCGCATACGGGGATACTCTTGAAGAAGTCTTCGAGAATGCAGCATTCGCCATGTTCGACATGGTGTTCGATCTCAGCGGGGCGTCGGGCCGCCACACCCGGCCGGTGGTCGCCGACGGCGACACCCCCGAGGAGCTCCTGGTGGCCTGGCTGAACGAGTTGCTCGCCGAGTCCGAGACGCGGGGACTGGCTTTCTCGCGGTTCGGGGTCGACCGGCTCGAGGAGGGCGGTGTTCAGGGCTGGGCGGGCGGCGATCCGGTCGACGAGATCCCTCTCGTCGGCGCGCCGGTAAAGGCAGCGACGCATCACGATTTGGCGATCGTCGAGATCCCCCACGGGTGGTGGGCTCGGGTGGTGCTCGACGTATGACCCGGTTCCGGCCCGCCGGGGAAGCCGTCTGGGAAGCACCGGCCTCGGGCGGCATGCGAGTGCCCGGGCGGGTCTTCGCGTCCGAGGGTCTGTTTCGCGCCGCCGCCGAGGATCGGGCGCTCGAGCAGGTGGTCAACGTGGCCCACCTCCCCGGGATCGTGCGCGCGTCGTTCGCCATGCCCGACATCCACTGGGGTTATGGATTCCCCATCGGGGGCGTCGCCGCCACCGACGTCGCCGCCGGGGGAGTGGTGTCGCCGGGTGGAGTCGGCTTCGACATCTGTTGCGGAGTGAGGCTGATCGGCTCGGATCTCACCGTCGACGATCTCCGGCCGAGGCTCGAGGCGGTGATGGCGCGCCTCGATGCGGCCATCCCCCGCGGCCTGGGCAAGGGCGCCGCCACCGGCCGGCGCCTGATCCACGACGTGCTCGCCCGCGGCGCCCGGGCCGCAGTGGACGCCGGCATCGGCACCACCCACGATCTGGAGCGGTGCGAGGAGGGCGGCTCCGCTTCGGGAGCCGAGCCCGATCTGCTCTCGGAGCGCGCCGTCGAGCGGGGATCGGGTCAGCTCGGATCGCTGGGAGCCGGCAACCACTTCCTCGAGGTACAGGTGGTCGAGCGAGTCGTCGATCTCGAAGCTGCCGCCGGCTTCGGCCTGTTCACGGGGATGGTGTGCGTGATGATCCACTGCGGGAGCCGGGGACTCGGCCATCAGACCTGCACCGACCACGTCAAATCGATGGGTCCGGCCATGAAGCGGCATGGCATCGAAGTCCCCGACCGGCAGCTGGCCTCCGTTCCCGTGCTTTCGGAGGAGGGAGAGCGCTATCTGGGGGCGATGGCGGCTTCGGCGAACTTCGCCTGGGCGAACCGCCACATCCTCGCCGAGGCTACCCGGGGCGCCTTCGCCGCGGGTCTCGGAAGGCCGGTGGAGATGCCGCTGATCTACGACGTGGCCCACAACCTCGCCAAGCTCGAAGAGCACGTTGTCGACCGGCGACCGCGCCGGCTGTGCGTTCACCGCAAAGGGGCGACACGCGCCGTCGGCCCCGGGCACCGGACGCTCTCCGACGATCTGCGGGCAATCGGGCAGCCGGTCCTCATCCCGGGCTCGATGGGCACCGCATCGTGGGTGCTGGGAGGCGTCGAGGGCAATCCGGCATTCGACTCGGCGGCCCACGGCGCCGGCCGGGCGATGAGCCGCACCCAGGCCAAGAAGCAGAGCAGCGGACGCCAGGTTCTCGACGACCTGGAGTCGCAGCAAATCGCGGTCCGTCCCGGGTCGGTGAGCCTTCTCTCCGAGGAGGCTCCCTATGCCTACAAGGACGTCGACGAGGTGGTCCGGGTGTGCGACATCACCGGGCTCGCCCGTCCGGTGGCGCGGCTCAGGCCGATCGGGGTGGTCAAGGGGTAGGAGAGCTTCCCGCCTCCCGCCTCCCGCCTCCCGCCTCCAGCAAGAAACAGATCCATTTCGGCGTGCCCTCCAAGTCTCCAGCCTCAAGGAATGCCTGCCGGTGGCTGGTGGTGGTTGCGCTTGACTTCATCGCACCAGG
>JAUYIV010000099.1 GCA_030688105.1 Actinomycetota bacterium
CGAAACCGTGGCGATGTCGGTCGACCGGGTGACGATCTATCAGAGCCGGCTCGGCCGGGGCGAGGCGACGTACTCGGTGGTGGAAGAGATCGGGTTGTAGCTTCTCCCGCTGCCCGTTGCCCGTTGCCCGCTGCCCGTCGAAGAGTCAAGAGTCAAGAATCAAGAATCAAGAATCAAGACCAGAGAAGTCTTAGCTCTTGGCCGGTCGCCGGTCGCTGGTCGCCGGTCGCTCTCGACCCATACCCAGAGGATCGAGAGTCTTGCAACCGAACACCTGTTCGACTATCGTCGGTTTCTCACGACGAGATCCCATGGGTGTAATACCATTGATGTGGTTTCCCGAGGAAGTGTCACAGGCCCGTCGTAGCGTCGGCCGCATCATCACCGGAAGGAGCCCGCAGGTGGAACGAGACAAGTCCCTCGAGATGGCCCTCTCGCAGATCAAGAAGCAGTACGGCCAAGGGGCGATCATGCGGCTGGGGACCGACAACATCATCAAGATCGACGCCATCCCCACCGGCGCCCTGTCGCTCGACCTGGCCCTCGGCATCGGCGGTGTCCCCCGGGGACGGATCGTCGAGATATACGGCCCCGAGAGCAGCGGAAAGTGTCTCACCGCAGACACCTACCTGTGGACCGACCGCGGCTTGGAGACGGTCGGTGAGCTGTTCGAGCGATGCGGGCAGGCCGCCTCGTGCACCAGTCGGGTGACCGACGTCTCCGATCTCGGTGTGCGCATGGTCAACGAACGGGGCGAGTTGGAGCCGGTCGCGGCCCTCACCCACAACAACCTCAGGCCGGTGCTCCAGATCACCCTGCGTTCGGGCCGGCGGATCGAGGTCACCGAGAACCATCCCCTGCGGGTCATCGACGAGAGCGGCTTCATCGTCTGGCGGACCGCGGGCGTCATCGACCCGGGCGACGTGGTGGTGTCTGCCGCCTTCGGAGGCGACCAGGCGGCGCTCGGCGACGGGCTCTCCGAGGACGAGGCGGTTCTGATCGGGTACCTGGTCGCCGAGGGCTCGCTGGGCGAGGCGAATCCGAATGCGATCCGCTTCACCAACCGGGACCCCGAGGTGGGCGTCGAGTTCACCGCGATCATGGAGCAGCGCTTCGGTGCCACGGTCAGGCTCTATGACGACCAGGAGTACGTCGTGTTCAGCAAGGCCCTCCGTGCGCAGTTCGCCGACGAGTATGGGCTCGACTTCGTGAATGCTGCCGGCAAGAAGGTTCCGGCATGCGTGCGCACGGCCGGGGTCAAGGCACAGCGCGCATTCCTGTCTGCCCTGTTCGAAGGCGACGGCTGGATCGATCCCAGTTCCACGGTGGGTTTCGCCTCCGCATCCGAGCAGCTGGCCAGGGAGGTCCAGCTCCTCCTCTACGGATTCGGGATCCCGGCGACGCTCAGCGCCAAGTGGAACTCCGGCTACGAGCGGGACTACTGGACGGTCACCATCAACCCGGCAGTGGTCCACCGCTTCATCGAACGGATCGGGTTCCGCTCGGCGCGCCGCAGCGCGCAGGTGGCCGCCAACTACAAGCGGTCTCCGCGTGACGCCCAGACGGAGAACGTCCCGGGAGTGGCGGGGCTCGTGAAGGTGTTGCGCGACAGCGTCGGAGGCGACCGCGCCTTCGACCGTATCGCCGGCGACCTGTTCCGGGACGGCACGGCTCTCGCGTGCTCCCGGCAGCGACTCGAGAAGATCGTGGCCTGGGCGGAGGAGCGCGAGAGTGCCCTACCCCCGAGCGGGCAGATCGTCCTCGACTACCTGCGCCACCTCGCGGCCGCCGAGTACACCTACGAGGAGGTGGTATCGGCGGAGGCGATGGGCGCCAAGCCGACCTTCGACGTGGTGCTGCCCGACAGTCACAGCTTCGTGGCCAACGGGATCCTCTCCCACAACACCACCCTTGCCCTCCACATCGCCGCCGAGGCGCAGCGCAATGGAGGCATCGCCGCGTTCATCGACGCTGAGCACGCCCTCGACCCGGGATACGCCTCGGCGCTCGGGGTCGACGTCGACGAGCTGCTGATCTCACAGCCCGACACCGGTGAGCAGGCGCTCGAGATCGCCGAGATGCTGATCAGGTCGGGGTCTCTCGACGTGGTGATCATCGACTCGGTGGCGGCGCTCGTGCCGCGGGCGGAGATCGAGGGCGAGATGGGCGATAGCCACATGGGTCTCCAGGCGCGACTCATGTCGCAGGCGCTGCGCAAGCTCGCCGGCACCATCAACCGTTCTCACACGACGGCGATCTTCATCAACCAGATCCGGGAGAAGATCGGGGTTATGTTCGGATGCCTGGCTTATCAGACCCGTGTCACCCTGGCGGATGGCACCCAGGAGAAGATCGGCAAGATCGTCAACCAGCGCATGGATGTCGAGGTCCTCTCGTACGACCCCGAACTCGGCGCGATCGTCCCCAAGCGGGTGACCAACTGGTTCGACAACGGTCGCACCGAGGAGTTCCTGCGCTTCACAGTCGCCAGGGGCGGGGGCAATGGGCGTTCACAGCTCGCCGCGACGCCGAACCATCTGATCCGCACCCCGGGCGGGTGGAAAGAGGCCCAGGAGATCGCGGTGGGTGATCGGGTTCTCCAGGCGGTCCCTCATCACCTCTCCGAGTTCCAGTGGCAGGTGGCCCTGGGTGGCCTCATGGGCGACAGCGCCCTGTCGCCGACCCGAAGCGGGCAGGGCGCTCGCCTTCGCTGGGGCCATGGGAGCCAGCAGACCGAGTACGGCGACTGGAAGGCGTCGCTGTTCCCGAACGTCGGTGTAAGCCGATCTTCCAACGACGCTGGTGCGGTTTTCTGGGACGTGCAGCCGTTGCCGGAGCTCGCCGAGTTGCGCAAGGCCGTGTACCTCGGAGGGAAGAAGGTCTTGAGCTGGGACTACCTGAAGCGGCTGACCCCGCTCTCACTGGCGATCTGGTACATGGACGATGCCTGCTTCACCGTCCGCTCCAAGGGGCTCCAGAAGCGAACCGAGGGCGGCAGTGGCCGGGCCGAGATCTGCGTCGAAGCTCTTGAGGCCACGTCACGAGAGAGGCTGCAGTCGCATCTCGCCGACACCTGGGGCATCAAGGCTGGCCTCCTCGAGCGAGCCGGCAAGGCGGTGCTGCGGTTCCCCACGGCCGAGACGGCGAAGTTGCAGGCGCTCATCGGCCCATATGTGCACCCGTCGATGGCATGCAAGCTTCTGCCGAGGTTCCAGGGCAGGTTCGCCGTCGAGGCGGATCCGGGTGTGATGCGTCACGAGTTGGTCCCGATGCCGGTCACGAAGATCGAGCGGGGGGCGCCGAACGGGCGCCACACCCATCGATTCGACATCGAGGTCGAAGGTAGCCACAACTACTTCGTCGACGGCGTGATGGTGCACAACAGCCCCGAAACTACCCCGGGTGGCCGGGCGCTGAAGTTCTACTCCTCGACCCGCATCGAGGTCCGCCGAGTCCAGACGATCAAGGAGGGCCAGGAGTCGATCGGCAACCGGGTCGTCGCCAAGGTGGTCAAGAACAAGGTGGCCCCGCCGTTCCGGAAGGCCGAGTTCGACATCATGTTCGGCTCGGGCATCTCCCGGGAGGGGAGCCTCCTCGATGTGGCCGTGGAGCAGGACATCGTCCGGAAGAGCGGCGCCTGGTACACGTACGACGACGATCAGCTCGGGCAGGGTCGGGAGAACGCCAAGCGGTTCCTCAAGGAGAATCCGGAGATCGCCGTCCAGCTCCAGGCTCGAGTGCTCGAGGCGGTCGGGCTTGGCGCCAAGGCGACTGCGTCCTTCGACGAGGACGAAGTGGGCTCCGACGAGGTTGGCGATTCCACGGCCGGCTCCATCGAGAAGGTGTCCATCGACGACATTCCCGAAGAATGATCCGGGCAGATTTGGCAGGCTGGGCTACGATGGCCCCTCAACGCGCACACACGATTGAACAAAATGAACGTTGCGAGGATGCGGCCCTGTCGGGAGGTGTGAGCGGCCGAGTCGACGGTTGACGAGGTCTGAAAGTGCGCGTCGAGCCGTCGGGCTCGACGCGTGTTGCGTCCGGCGGGGCCTGCCGGAAGGAGAATCATGGCCACCGCGGTGATCGGGGCGATCGCCGGGATCGTGGCGCTCGGCGCCGGGATCTTCGTGGGCCGCTGGCTGCAGCGCCGCAGCGAGGGACGGGCGGCGACCGCCGCCGAAGAGCTGGTCCGTAACGCCCGGCACGAGTCGCAGCGGCTACTGGAGCGCGCCGAAGACGAAGCCCGCGCCAAGGCCGAGACCTACCGGGAGCGGGAGGCCGCCGGCCTCGAGCATCGGCGTGTCGAGAT
>JAUYIV010000101.1 GCA_030688105.1 Actinomycetota bacterium
CCTGGTCGGCCTTCGTCTTCGGCTCGATGGCGACCGAGATGACCGGGGCGGGGAACGACATCGACTCCAGCTGGATGGGATGGCCGGGATCCGAGAGGGTGTCGCCGGTGGTGGTGAACTTGAGGCCGACCGCGGCGACGATGTCCCCGGTGAACACGTCGTCGACATCCTCACGGTGGTTGGCATGCATTCGCAGCAGGCGCCCGGCGCGCTCCTTCTTCCGGTTGCTGGTGTTGAGCACCGCTCCGCCCTTGGCAAGGTGCCCCGAGTACACCCGGAAGTAGGTGAGCTTCCCGACGTAAGGGTCGGACATGATCTTGAAGGCGATGGCCGAGAAGGGCTCGCCGTCGTCGGGCTTGCGCTCGATGAGCTGCTCCTCCTCGCCGGGTTTGAAGCCGGTGACCGGCAGCAGGTCGGCGGGGCTGGGCAGATACCAGACGACGGCGTCGAGCACCGGCTGGACGCCCTTGTTCTTGAAGGCGGCGCCGACCAGGACCGGCACGAAGAGGTTCTGGACCGTCCCGGTCCGCAGCGCCTGGCGAATCTCGTCCGGGGTGATATCGAGGTCCTCGAGGTATTTCTCCAGGAGCTTCTCGTCCACCTCCGCGGCGGCTTCGAGCATCTTGCCGCGCCACTCGCGGGCACGGTCGGCGTACTCGGCGGGGATGTCCACGGTCTCCCAACGCTCCCCGGTGTCCTCGGGCCAGATGTGGGACTTCATCTCGATGAGATCGACGACGCCCTGGAAGCCGTCCTCCGACCCGATCGGGATCTGAATGGGGACGGGGTGGGCCTCGAGCCGGCGTTGGATCGACTCGACCGCCGCATAGAAATCGGCCCCGATCCTGTCCATCTTGTTGATAAAGCAGATCCGGGGCACTTTGTAACGATCGGCCTGGCGCCATACCGTCTCCGTCTGCGGCTCGACGCCGGCCACGGCGTCGAACACGGCGACGGCGCCGTCGAGAATCCGCAGCGACCGCTCCACCTCGACGGTGAAGTCGACATGGCCGGGGGTGTCGATGATGTTGATCCACGTGTCCTTCCAGAAGGTCGTGGTGGCGGCGGAGGTGATGGTGATCCCCCGCTCCTGCTCCTGCGCCATCCAGTCCATCACCGCGGCGCCCTCGTGGACCTCACCCATCTTGTAGGTCTTGCCTGTGTAGTAGAGGATCCGCTCGGTCGTGGTGGTCTTGCCGGCGTCGATGTGGGCCATGATCCCGATGTTCCGGGTACGGCTCAGGGGGTACTGACGCAGACGACTCAGGGATTCGTTACCGGCCATGGGCGAACTACCAGCGGTAGTGGGCGAAGGCCTTGTTGGACTCCGCCATCTTGTGGATGTCCTCACGGCGCTTGAAGGCGGCGCCCTGGCGCGCCGAGGCGTCCAGGATCTCGTTCGCCAGACGCTCGGCCATCGAGGTCTCGCGGCGCTTGCGGGCGTAGTCGACCAGCCAGCGGACGGCGAGGGTGTTGCCGCGACGCGGCCGCACCTCGACCGGCACCTGGTAGGCGGATCCGCCGACGCGGCGGGACCGCACCTCGACGGAGGGGCGGACGTTGTCGATCGCCTTCTTGAGGACGGTGATCGGATCCTGGCCGGCGCGCTTCTCCACCAGCTCGAGCGCCTCGTAGACGACCCTGCGAGCCAGCTGCTTCTTGCCCTTCCACAGGACCTTGTTGATCAGCTGGCTGACCAGCACGCTCCGGAAGACCGGGTCGGCTTCGATCTGGCGTACTTCTGCGGGAGCGCGGCGCATTGCTGTCAGCTTCTCTTCGAGCCGTAGCGGGAGCGGGCCTGCCGGCGGGCGCTGACACCGGCGGCGTCGAGGGTGCCGCGGATGACCTTGTAGCGGATGCCCGGAAGGTCCTTCACACGACCGCCGCGGATGAGGACGATCGAGTGCTCCTGGAGGTTGTGACCCTCACCGGGGATGTAGGCGGTGACCTCGGTACCGGAGGAGAGGCGGACGCGGCAGACCTTCCGAAGCGCCGAGTTCGGCTTCTTCGGCGTGACCGTATAGACCCGGGTGCACACCCCGCGGCGCTGTGGCGCCCCGGCGAGGCCCGGAGTCTTCTCCTTCTTCGGCTTCTGCTGCCGGCCCTGACGGACCAGCTGCTGGATGGTCGGCACTCGTGCCCTCTCCACTATCTCGTTGTCGGCGCAGCGCAGCCCCAAGTGCGGAGCGCTGCACGTGCGAAGGCCGGCTCGCCGCCCCGGTTGAGCCCGGTCGACTCGCCGACCCGTGTTTGACCCCCCTTCTCAGGCGTGAGGCCCGGCTTGGGTCGCAGCCGGACCAGCCCTTCGTCGAGAAGGGGCTAGGAGACCGAAGTCACGGCCGCGGAGTATAGGTGAGCGCGACGAGACACGGCAAAGTCGGCGGGGGAAGGAAAGAGTGGGCCGAACAGGTAGCGGCGCGGCACGCGACGACCCCGCTCGTGGCGCACCCGCCGGATCGGTTCCAAGCCGAGCAAGCGACCGTCACCGAACCCACGTCTCCGGCCCCCGAATTGCCTCCTCGCGGCTCGCGACAGATATTCTCCTCCGCCATGAGACCGCTCCCTGCGATTGGGCTCGTGATCGCCCTCGTCGCCACGGCATGCGGTGGCGGTTCCGGGGACCCCACCGTGGCGCCGTCGACCACCCGGGCCGAAGGGCAGACCGGGACGACCGCGCCTCCGCCGGAGGACGGCATCATCGAGGACGGCGACGGGCTCGTCGGCACCAGCGCCGCCCTCGCCGACCTGCGCGGGGCCAACGACGACGCCCTCC
>JAUYIV010000102.1 GCA_030688105.1 Actinomycetota bacterium
ACTGGTCGCGGCGCTATCACCCGGCGACCGTCGTCATCGCCGCGGCGGGCCACATCGAACACGATGAAGTCGTCGAGCTGGCCGCAGACCGCTTCGGGGGTTGGGATGGAGTCGCGCCAGGCCGCGAACTCGCTCCGCCGACCCTCGAGGCGAACGCCCGGGTGGTCCGCCGTGACACCGAGCAGGCGCATCTGGTGATCGGTGGCGAAGCACTCACCCGGGGCGACGACCGCCGATTCGCCTTCGGGATCCTGAATCACGTATTGGGCGGGGGGATGTCGAGCCGCCTCTTCCGGGAGATCCGGGAGGAGCGCGGCCTGGCATACGCGGTGTACGCCTTCCGAATGCCCTACGCCGATTCCGGGGCCTACGGCGTGTACGTCGGCACGACGCCCAGCCAGACCGAGCAGGTGCTCCAGCTGGTCCGGGCCGAGCTGGGCCAGCTGGTCGAGTGGGGGATCACTTCCGAGGAGCTGGACCGCGCCAAGGGCAACATGAAGGGCTCCCTGGCACTGTCGATGGAGGACACCAACAGCCGGATGGTGCGCCTGGGCCGTCACGAGCTCACCGGGGTCGAGCACCTCTCGCTCGACGAGACGGTGGCCAGCATCGAGGCGGTGACCCTCGAGGACGTCCATGCCGTCGCCAAGGAGGTCTACTCCGGTCCCCACGTGATCGGGGCGGTCGGGCCATTCAACGCGCCGGATCTGGAGCCGTTCTTGGCATGACCCGCGTCGCCGTCTCCGGAGCCGGCGGCCGCATGGGCCGGATCGTCATGGAGGCTGTCTCCGGCGCCGACGACCTGGAGTTGGTGTCGGCATTCGACCCCTCGCACGCCGGCGAGACGATCTTCGGGGTCGTGGTCGCCTCGGATCCCACCGTCGTCGGCGAGGCCGACGTGGTCGTCGAGTTCACCGTTCCCACGGTGGTCATGGCGAATCTCGCCGCCTGGCGGAACCTTGGGGTGCATGCGGTCGTCGGCACGTCGGGGTTCGACGCGGGCCGTCTCGAAGCACTACGGGAGCAGTGGGGCAGCGGACCGCCCAATTGCCTGGTCGTTCCCAACTTCTCGATCGGGGCGGTGCTGATGATGAAGTTCGCCGAGACGGCTGCCCCCCACTTCGCCGCATCGGAGATCATCGAGTTGCATCACGACGCCAAGGCCGATGCGCCATCGGGCACCGCCTTGACGACGGCGGCGCGCATCACTGCAGGGGGTGGGCGCCAGGACCGGAAGGCCCAGTCGGAGGAGCTGATCCCCGGATCGCGGGGCGCCGACGCCGGGCCGCGAATCCACTCTGTGCGGCTCCCCGGGTTGCTGGCTCATCAGGAGGTTCTTTTCGGTTCGGCGGGCGAGACCCTGACGATCCGCCACGACACCACCGACCGGGTGTCGTTCATGCCGGGGGTGCTGCTGGCGATCCACGCGGTGGCCTCCCTCGAAGAACCGGTGACGGTGGGACTGGAGGGCTTGCTGGGGCTGTAGCCGCCTCCCCCTCAGAACGCCACCCGCCTCCCGCCTCCCGCCTCCCGCAATACAGAATCAGTTTCCTGTGTCGGAGAGCCGCTGGGAGAGTCGGGTGAGCATCGACCGAATCGCGGCGGCGTCGCACCCCAGCCGAGTGGCCTGTTCCCCGTCGAGATACCCCAGGTCGCTGGCGAGGATGAGGTGGTGTTCCGATTCGTTGGCGGATCCGGCGGCGTATCGGATGAACCGGGCGTAATCGACGTCGCTGGACCGTCCGGCTCCCTCGGCGATGTTCGCCCCGATCGATCCGGCGGCACGCCGCAGCTGAGCGGTCAGCCCGAATGCCTCTTCTGACGGGAACCCTGCGGTGGCTCGATAGACGTCGCGGGTGAAGCTCCGGGCCCGCTGCCAGACCTCGAGACGCTTGAAGTCACGCATCGAGGAGACATCTCAGATGCCGGGCACCGAGTCAATACACCCATATCGGGACTTCTGTATTGCCGGTGGCGGGAGGCGGGAGGCGGGAGGCGTTCTGATCCGAGCGAAGCTCCGATCAGAACAGTGCATTCGCCAGGGCGCGCCGGTAGGACACGGTGAGTGGATGGTCGGGCCCGAGCACCCCGAACACGTCGACCATCGCCTGGCGCGCCGGCTCGCGCCGGTCGCCACCGGATCGCACCACCTCGAGAAGGCGGTCGAGTGCCGGCTCGTACTCGCCGCGGGCGGCGAGGGCCTGGCCGAGCTCCAGACGGGCCTTCTGGTCGCCGGGATCGGCGGCAAGCCTGCGTTCGATGTCCGAGAGGTCGATTTCCTGGGCGGCGGTGACCCGCGCCGCCGCCTCGAGCCGCTCGACCTCTGCGGTCCTGGGGAGCCTGCCGAGAAGGATGAGTGCCTCGTCGGTGTCACCCCGGGCGATCAGCAACGAGGCGAGTGCGGTGACCGCCTCGGGGTGATCGGGGACTCTCGACACGATGTCGCGGAGGACCGCTTCGGCGGCCAACTCGTCGCCTTCGAGCACCAGGTCGCGAGCCCGGTCGACCTGGCGGTCCTCTTCTGTGGGCAGGAGGTCCTCGACCCACTGACGGACCTGGGTCTCCGGTAGCGCCCCCATGAACTGCGCCGCCGGCTTGCCGTTCTTGAAGGCGATCACGCTTGGGATCGACTTGATGCCGAACTGCGCGGCGAGCTCCTGGTTGGCATCGACATCGATCTTCACCAGCTCGAAAGCACCACCGAGGTCCTGCGCCACCTTCTCGAGTGTCGGGCCGAGCACCTTGCAGGGCCCGCACCACTCTGCCCAGAAGTCGACGACGACGGGCACCTCTCCACTCCGCTGGAGCACCTCGCGCCCGAAGTCCTGCTGATCGATGTCTTTGACGTGGTCCATCGTCTATTAGAACGATCCGTGGGGGTGTGGGATTCCAGGGTAGACCCCAGCGTATTACCGTTCCCCGTGTCACCCCAGGAGAGAGTCATGACCGCACCGTTCGGCCGTGTCCTCACGGCCATGATCACCCCCTTCGACCAGGACGGTGCCGTCGACCACGAGGCGGTGTGGGAGCTGGCGAAGCACCTCGTCGAGACCGGTTCGGAGGGCATCGTGGTCGCCGGGACCACGGGTGAGTCGCCCACCCTCTCGGAGGACGAGAAGGTGGCGCTGTTCAGTGACGTGGTCGAGGCAGTCGGCGATCGTGCCGCGGTCCTCGGCGGCACGGGCACCTATGACACCGCCGAGTCCGTCCACCTGACGAAACGGGCATGCGAAGTGGGCTGCTCGGGCGTCATGGCGGTCACCCCCTACTACTCGCGGCCGCCGCAGCAGGGCCTGTTCGAGCACTTCACCGCCATCGCCGACGCCTCGTCGGTGCCGGTGTTGCTCTACAACATCCCCTCCCGAACCGGCCGTCTCATCGAGATCGAGACACTCGCCCGGCTGGCCGCCCACGAGCGCATCGTCGCGGTGAAGGACGCCGTCGGCGACCTCGCCTTCACAACGAACACCCGCCGGGCTTGCCCCGACGACTTCGCCATCTATTCGGGTGACGACATCCTCACCCTTCCGATGATGGCGGTGGGCGCAGTCGGGATCGTGTCGGTGGCGGCGCATCTCGCCGGTGAACAGGTGGCGGCGATGGTCGCGGCGGCGGTATCCGGTGACTGGGAAGAGGCCCGCCGGCTGCATCTTGCTCTGGCGCCGTTGTTCGGGTCGCTGTTCGCGGAGCCCAACCCGATCCCGGTGAAAGCCGCCCTCGACGCGATGTGGAGGCCGGTGGGCCGTCCGCGGCTGCCGCTGGTCGCCGCCTCGTCCGAGACCGTCGATCGCGTCAAGGAGGCGCTGGCCGCGGCCAGGAACGCATGACGGTCAAGGTCTCCTTCCTCGGAGGGCTGGGCGACATCGGGCGCAACTGCGCTTCGCTCGAGATCGACGGCAAGTTGGCGCTGATCGATTGCGGGCTCATGTTTCCCGACGAGCACATGCTCGGTGTCGACCTCGTCCTGCCCGACTTCTCATCGGTGATGGCGCGCCCCGGCGACCTCGAGTGCGTGATCCTGACCCACGGTCACGAGGACCACGTCGGGGCACTCGCCTACTTCCTCCACGATCTCGACGTCCCGGTCTACGGGACCGCCCTGGCCATCGCGTTCGCCCGCTCGCGGATCGACGAGGTCGGGATACCGGCGGACCTCCGCGCGGTCGGGACCGGTGAGTGGGTGGCGCACGGTTCGTTTCGGTTCATGCTCATACCGGTGTCGCACTCGATCCCGCAGGGAGCCGGCATCGCCTTCGACACGCCCGAAGGGCTCGTCGTCCACAGCGGCGACTTCAAGCTCGATCCGACCCCGATCGACGGCGTGCCCACCGATCTGCCCGAGTTCGCCGACCTGGGTCGCCGCGGCGTGCGGCTGCTGCTGTCCGACAGCACCAATGCCGAGGTGCCGGGTTTCGTGCCTTCGGAGGCGAGCCTGGCCCAGCCGCTCTACGAGATCGTCGTCGAGACGAAGGGCCGGCTGGTCGCGGCCTGCTTCGCCAGCCATATCCATCGGGTGCAGCAGATCATCGATGCCGCCGTTGACGCCGGTCGATATGTCGGGCTCCTCGGCCGATCGATGGTGCGCAACGTGCCGACGGCGGAGTCGCTCGGCCTCATCGACATACCGTCCGATTCGATTCTGCCGATCGAGGAGCTGCTGCGGCTCCCGCCCGAGCAGACCGCGATCGTCTCCACCGGAAGCCAGGGGGAGCCGTTCTCGGCGCTGTCGCTGATGGCGGCCGGCGAGCACCGCTGGGTGAAGATCGGCGAGGGGGACACCGTCCTCATCTCGGCGCGGCCCATCCCGGGCAACGAGATGAAGGTCTCGCGGGTGATCAACGGCCTGCTGCGGCGCGGGGCAAGGGTGTTCCACGGCAACAACGCCCAGGTCCACGTTTCGGGGCACGCCGCCCGCGAGGAGCTCAAGACCTTCATCAACGTCGTCCGCCCGCGGGCGTTCGTGCCCATCCACGGCGAGTTCCGGCATCTCCGGGCTCATTCCGACCTCGCCGCCGAGATGAAGGTGCCCGAGGTCTTCCTGTGCGAGGACGGCGATGCGGTGGTGCTCGACGGCGGCGCGGCGCGCCTCGAGAAGGGCGCGGTGGCCGCGGCTCACGTGTATGTCGACGGGCTCGAGGTCGCCGGCTCGGTGCACGGGGTGATCCGTGACCGGAGGCACCTCGCCGAGGACGGCGTGGTCGTCGTCACCCTCGCCGTCGACGTGCGGACCGGGGAGATCATCCAGGGCCCGGACCTGGAGAGTCACGGCTTCATGGACGATCCGCAGGCGGTGTTCGAGAAGGCGGTCGTGGCCGTTGTCGACGTCCTCGGGACCATCGAGATCCCCGTGGACGCCGAGGCGATCGAGCGCCACGCCCGAAACACGGTCAACCGGGTGATTGGCGCGGAGACGGGCAGAAAGCCGGTGGTGATCCCGGTGGTGCTGGAGGTGTAGAAGCCTCCAGCCTCCAGCCTCCAGCCTCCAGCAAGAACGCTTCCAGCTTCCAGCAAGGCCTTTACTTGGGTCGGCTCGTATGGGATATCTGTCTGATGCGTGACTACCGACGACTCAAGGTGTTTCAGAGATCCCATGCATTCGCTCTTCGCACATATCGGGTGACCCACGCGTACCCGAGTGATGAGCGGTTCGGGTTGGTCGCTCAGACGCGGAGGTCCGTCGCCTCGATACCGATGAACATCGCTGAGGGGTCGGGGCGCTCAACCGAGGGCGACTACGCCCGCTTCATCACCTACGCCGCCGCGTCGTGCAACGAGGCGGACTATCAGCTCCTCCTCGCTCGCGATCTCGGGTGGCGGCGAGCCGTCGAGAGGACGGAGGTCGTATTCGTTGAGCGAGTAGCCCTGATCGAGCGCCATTCCGCGGAGCGCGACGTTGAAGTCCTTGCTCCCGGTGAAGTAGGCCAGCGCGCAGGCGAAGCTCCGCGGCTCGACGACTCGGACGTCGACTTGGAGCCCGTCCTT
>JAUYIV010000104.1 GCA_030688105.1 Actinomycetota bacterium
ACCACGCGGCGGTCGGGAGGGACTTCGGCCAGCAGGCAGTTGACCATCGTGGTCTTGCCTGCCCCTGGGGCGCCGGCGACGAGGATCGTGCGATCCGATCTGATGGCTTCTGACAGCATGTCGGCCACGCCTTGCGGCATCGTGCCGAGTTCGACCAGCCGGTCGAGTCCCGTCGAGGCGAGCACGAACCGTCGGATCTGGACGTTGAGCCGGGAAGGATGCGTCACCGGGGGGCCGGTGACATGCACCCGACTCCCATCTTCGAGCTGAGCGGAGACGATCGGGCTGGCGAGGTCGAGGCGGCGCCCGGTGCCGGCGAGGATTCGGTCGACGAAATGGCGGAGCGTGTCGGTGTCGACCACCTCCGGCAGGAGCCGCTTCACCCCGTTGCGCACGACGAAGGTCCGCTCACCGCCGAGGACGATCACTTCTTCGACGAGCGGATCGGCGAGGACATTTCCGAGGAAACCTCCGCCGTTCACCTCGGAGCTCCGAGAGAAGCCAAGATCGTGCGCAAGCGTCGGACGGGCTCGGCGGCGCTCCGCGCCGCCGCCGTCATCGACGAAAGCGGTGGAATCCAGGCATGAGGCTCGAGGCCGGTCCACTTACGGATGGCGACCTCGATATCGGCTCGATGGATCGGCCGGACGCGATTCACCACGAGGCGCGGTGGGGGACCTGTCCACTCGGAGGTCACGCCGGCGGCACGGACGATCCCCGTCGGCGAACCGTCCGCGACGATCACGGCGTCGGTGGAGGCCTTGATGATCTCCTGGTTGGCGGGCCAGGGTCCGGTGTCAACTACGACGGGACCGCGGGTCCGGGCGGCATCGACTACGTCGAACACGGGCTCCGGTCGCAAGGGCGGCTCGCCGGGACGGTGTGACCCCGCCAACACCGCGAGGCGACCGATCTGGTGCATCAAAGAGGCGGAGAGCGTCCCCGCGCCGTGGACGGCGTCGACCGCGTCCGCGAGGTCGGGTCGCGGTGGGATCCCGAGGCGGATGGCGACGCCCGGGGCATCGAGATCCGCATCGATCAGGGTCGTCGGCACGACTCCGCTTGCATTCCAGGCCATGGCGAAGGCCACCTCGGTTCGGCCGGGCGCACCCCTGGCACCGGTGACGGCAAGCAGCGGAGCGGTGCCCTCGGTCCGGGTGGCGGCGGGCTCGATCAGCCGGATCTCCCTGAGCATCGCCTCGGCGCTGAGATCGTCCGGCAAGACGAGGTCGGCCTGGGCGGCCCTCAGGCGCTCTGCTGCAGGGCGGTCACCGGTTGGATGAACGCCGACGACACGGATTCCGTTGCGTCGCCAAGCGATCAGGCGTGCCGTCGTGGCCCAGGGAGTCTCCGAACCGACCACGACTACATCGAGATTGTCGGCTTGATCGGCGACCTCGGTGGGGAGGAACGCCCGTAGGACCAGCCGGACGGTCGCTGATGAACGCGCCGCCGCCACCAGCCTGGCTTCCCATTCGCGGGCCGAGAGCACTGTGGCGACACGAAGGGTCATGTCGTCGCCACCAGGACGAGGTCGATGGAAGCGGTCTGAGTCGCCTCGATCAGGACGGGTGCCAGCACGTCGTCGACCGCGAGCAGTAGGGCGACGTCGATGCCACCGAATCCTCCGGCTCCCGGTTCCGCGGAGATGACGGGGATCGATTCGGCGAGCAGTCGGGTGCCGGTCTCATCGGTGACGTAGACGTCGACGAGATCGCCGGCCTTCAGGCTGCCCTGGACGGCGTGCTGGCGCTCGAGGGTGATGGCGATCATGTCCGGGATGAGACCCGGAGGAGGCAATAGAACCGCGGCGGTGAGAGGCGATCCGCCGGAAACGGGGACCGACAGGGTCCAGTCGCCGAATTCGGACTCTTGTTCGGCCAGGATCAAGCCGGCAAGGGGCTCAACGGAGGCCTCCAACAGGGCAAGGTCGCGGAGGGGCACTCCAGCCGGCAATGCCTCGGCGGCGACCAGCACGGTGACTCGTTCCGGGGGTCGGGTGAGGGACCAGACCCCGAGCCCCGCAAGGAGAGCCAGCCCGGCCGCGGCGACGAGGCGCAGATCCAGCCGGATCCTGCTCATCGCTCCTCCACCGCGACGACGTGCACCAGGGCGAGGATGCGGCGACCGGCGGCATTCGACACCTCGAGGTGGTCGGAGCCGACTGCGGTGATGATGCCGGCGTGGAGTGAGCCGTCGACGGCGGTGAGGAGCACTCGAGAGGCGCGATCCTCGATTGCGATGAGCACGTCACGCAGGGCGCGGGTGCGTCGTGCCGCGGCGCGGGCCGCCTCCATCTCGGCCTCCAGGGTGCGGTCCATGCGTTCGCGCAGGACGCGGCCGATGCGGACGAGGTCGGGGTGCCCGTTCGACTCCAACGCCTCCCCTTCCGGGTCCGTCAGGGGAGTCCGCGCCGTTCGGCGAGTGACGGTGGGGACTACCTATCAGCCGGGAGACCGCGACTCAAGAGGGTCGTGAAGGAGGCTTTTCGCGGGTCGCGGTCTCCAGGTGCCAAGAGTCAAGAGCCAAGACCGGCAGTGTTGATTCTTGACTCTTGATTCCTGATTCGACGGGCGACGGGCGACGGGCAACGGCCCCTCTCAGAACACCCGCGTCCGATCCGCCGGCTTCGAGAGGTGGATCGACTCCGACCAGCGGGTCCAGGGGCCGACGATGACCATGCCGACGACGGTGTCGCCGCCGCGGTCCTTCGCCTGATAGAGGAGATCGTCGGCCCCGGCGAGCAGGGCGTCGACGGTGCTCGGGGGGAACCGGAAGGTGGCGATTCCGACCGAGGTGGTCACCGGGTGGCCGGCGGTCTCGTCGTCGAGGAGCAGCCTGCGGACCCGGTCGACGACGAGCATCGCCTCGCGGGCGTCGGTGTCGGGGAGCAGCAGCACGAACTCGTCCCCGCCCATGCGGGCGAAGAGGTCGGTGCCGCGGATCAACTCGTCGACCGCGGTCGAGAACTCGGCGAGCAGACGATCCCCGGCTCCGTGGCCGAGCCGGTCGTTGATCTCCTTGAAGCGATCGATGTCGAAGTAGGCGAGTGACAGCGGGGTGCCTTCCCGCCCGGCACGGAGCCGCTCCCGCTCGGCGACGAGCTGGAATGCCCGGCGGTTCATCGCACCGGTGAGCGGGTCGACCATGGCCATCCGGCGCTGGTCGGCGAGGGCATGCCGCAGCGAGCCGATGAGAGCGGCGACGAGGATCAGCACCACGAGCTGAGTGGAGGCGTTCCACACGTCGGCGAGCCCCACGGAGTCATGGGCGACGACGGTGGCGAGCAGGCTCTCGGCGGCGGCGAGGCCGGCGACCAGCATCCCGTGGCGACGCGATCCGAGCCAGGTGACCGCGATCACCGCACCCATGTAGAGCACGGAGAAGGACAGTTCGGGCCCGGTCGCCCAGTCGGCGACGGCGATCAGCGCCACCAGCACCACCCCGAGCAGCAGCGGCGCGGCGTTGGGGAAGCGACGGACGATCTCGAAGCGGACCAGG
>JAUYIV010000108.1 GCA_030688105.1 Actinomycetota bacterium
ATCTCCTGCCATGCCACACTTCCGCCCATGGACACTGGACTTCGAGGCCATGGCGTGATCGTCACCGGCGGGGCGGGCGGGATCGGCAGCGCGGTGTGCCGGGCCTTCGCCGCCGAGGGGGCAAAGGTGGCGGTGCACTATCGGACGTCGAGTGATGCGGCCGAGGCGCTCGCTGCCGAGATCGGCGGAGTGGCCCTCGCCGCCGACCTCCGCGATGCCGCGGAGGTGGACCACCTGTTCGAGCAGGCCATCGAGAGGCTGGGGCGGCTCGATGCCGCGATCGCCAACGCCGGGTTCTGGCCCCGCGACGATGTCCCCCTGTGGGAGATGGACCCGGCGCGCTGGGAGGCGACCCTGGCCTCGAACCTCTTCGCCACCTTCCTCACCGCTCGCGCCTTCCTTCGCCATGCCGCCGTCACCGAAAGCGGATCACTCGTCCTCGTCGGATCGACCGCGGGTCTGTTCGGGGAGGCGGGTCACGCCGACTACGCCGCCGCCAAGGGGGCGATCATCACCGGCCTCCTTCTCAGCCTCAAGAACGAGGCAGCCCGTATCGGAAACGGGGTGCGGGTCAATGCGGTAGCCCCTGGCTGGACCGTCACTCCGATGATCGGCGAGAAAGGGCTCGATGAGCGGCAGGTCGCCCGGGCGACCGCCACGATGCCCCTCAAGAAACTCGGCAGGCCAGAGGACGCCGCCGCTCAGGTCGTCGTGCTGTCTTCCCCGCTGCTCTCGAGCCACGTGACCGGGCAGGTGGTCACCGTCGCCGGGGGCATGGAAGGTCGACTGGTTCCGTGAATGGGCCGCGCTAGCGTTGGTTTCATGGACCTATCGATCGAGTACTGCGCCGTTTGAGGCTATCGGGACCGTGCCGTGCGCATGGTTGACCAGTTGCTCGAGGAATTCGAGCACGACATCGGAAATCTCACCCTCATCCCCTCCAGTGGAGGCGTGTATGAGGTGACCCTGAACGGCGACCTCATCTACAGCAAGAAGGCGACGGGCGAGCACGCCGACTACGAGGACGTCGCCTCTCAGATCCGCGGACGAATCTGAGCAGTCACTGTCAACTGTGAACTGTGAACTCTTACTGCGGCATGCCCGGCTCCACGAGCCCGATGATGTTCCCCGCGGGATCCCGGAACTGGCCATAGGTGACCATCCCGGGTATCTCGGTCCGCTCCCTGACCGTCTCGCCGCCGGCGCTCTCGATCGAGGCCAATGCCTCGTCGATCGATGGGACCTGGATGTAGAAGATCACGAGCTTGTCCACGCCCTCGAAGGGGGTGCCGATGCCTCCACCGAGGGAGCCCTCCTCGGTGGTGACGAGGTCGTACTCGTCCATCACCGACTGAATTCCCCAGCCGAACTGGCCGGCATAGAACTCGCTCAGTCCCTTGTGGTCGGGGCCGAGCACCTCGAAGTGGACGATCGGACTGCCCATCTGGTGCCTCCGTCTCTACTGAAGGAGAGCAGCCTAAGTGCAGCGCCGGCAATAGGGTCGCCGCGGATCGACTCTCGGCTGGAAGCCGAGATTCGACAGGACCCGCGACCCATTGGCGGACATTCTTGGTGCGCCGCGCATCGCGTTTTACAGTTTCGAGGTGGCGCTACGCTCGCCGCACGGTGAGCAACGGCACCACCTCTGCGATTCTCCTGCGCGAGCTGCTCTCGGGCGACGGTCCCCATGGTGAGCAGGCCGATCGCTTCGTCGCGGGACACTGCATCCGCTGTGGTGGCCCGGTGCGAGCCGACGAGTTCTTGGTTCGCAGCGGCGAGGCGACCGCCTGTGCTTCGTGCCGAGTCGGCAGCTCCTGACCCACTGATGGGTTCATCCTCGCCAGGTGGTGATTCCGTCGGGGATCTGCACCGGTTCGCCATCCACCCAGGTGGCGACGATCTTCATGTGGCGCACCCGATCCGGGTGCGAGGTCACCGGGTCGCCCGAGAGCACCGTCAGGGAGGCTGCGGAGCCCGGGGCGAGGGAGGCGTCTTCCCCGATCGCCCTGGCCGCACCTGCCGTGAAGAGGGCCAGCGCCGCCGCCGCGTCCAATCCCTCTTCGGGCACGAGTCCGCACCGATCCCGCGCCGCGGCGAGCCCCTGCAGCGGATGCGGCGGCTCGACCGGCGAGTCGGAGCCGCCTGCCAGGGGTGCACCTGCCGAAGCCAGCGACCGGAAGGGGTAGGTGCGCCGGAGCCGTTCCGCTCCGACCCGCTTCTCGAGCCAGCTCGTCTCCGATGCGATGAACGCGGGCTGAACCGACGCTGTGACCCCCAACCTACCGAACCGGTCGATGTCGCCGGGGGTGAGCACGGAGGCGTGCTCGATGCGGAGCAACGCCGGGTCGGCGCCATTCGAGATCAGGCGCTCCATGAGGTCGATTGCCCGCCCGTTGGCCCGATCGCCGATGGCGTGGACCGCCACGCGGCCGCCGATGGCGAGAGCGGCGCGAGCCACCTCCTCCGCCCAGTCGGGATCGAGACGATCGGTGCCGCGCTGGTCGGGCTGGTCGGCGTAGCCGTCGTACATCGCGGCCGTGTGACCGCCGAGGCTCCCGTCGGAGAACATCTTGACCCCGGCGAATCGGACTCGGCCTCCCGCCTCGGCGAGCCGATCGGCGGCCTGATGGAGCGCCGCCGGAGTGTCGGCGATCACGAACGCCTCCATGTAGATCGGTGTTCGGTGGGCCGCCTCGAGGATGAGGTCGAGCTCCGACCCCGCCCCGGCCCAGCAACCGGCTTCGAGGTCGAGCATCGCCCCGACCCCGGTGAGGCCGACCGCGGCGAGAGCAGTGGTGGCTCCCACCAGATCGTCCACGGTCACCTCCGGAGCGAGCGAACGGAGGGCTGATGACACCGGGTCGATGGCGGTCTCGCGCAGGACACCGGTGAGACCGCCCTCCTCTGTTCGGTCCATAGACCCGCGGGGGGGATCAGGGGCGTCCTCGGCGATCCCCGCCAGCACGAGGGCCTGGGTGTTCGCCACCGCTACATGACCGCAGTAGCGGACGAGCAGCGCGGGTCGATCGGGTAGCACAGCGTCGAGCATGCGCCGATCGGGGAGGCGTCCCTCGGCCAGAGTCTCGTCGTCGAGACGCAACGCCACCACCGCAGAGCCCGGACTCTGGGCACGTGCGGCCGTGGCGATGATGTCGGCGACGTCGCCGAAGTCCCGCGCCGCCTTGAGAATCGGGCGGCTCATCGACGCGGCATATCCCACCGGGTGGAGGTGGGCGTCGCGCAGCCCGGGGACGATGGTGTCCCCGGGATACCGCTCTTCGGCAATGTCCGGGGATCGAAGGCGGTCGGCATCGCCGACGGCCACGATTCGGCCGTCTTCGATGAGGACGCCGTCGCCGAGCACTCCGTCCGAATCACGAACGGAATCGGCGGTGAGGAGGCGGCGGGTCATGGGCAAAGGCTACTGAAGGTGGTCGGCCTCTCCTTGGCCTCCCCTCGGCCCTCGGCCCTCAGCCCTCATCCTCGGCCCTCGGCCCTCAGCCCTCGGCCATCAGCCGGATCGCGGAAACCGTCAACGAGTGGAGCGACGGGCGACGGGCGACGGGCGACGGGCGACGGGCGACGGGCGACGGGCAACCTCCCTACTCCATCGCCCCGCGCACCACTCTCCTCAGGTCCTCATGAATCAGCCCATTGGTCGCGATGATGTCGCGGTGTGACGCCGGTTTGCCATCTGAGGCCGTCACCATTCCCCCGGCTTCACGGACGATGAGCATTCCGGCGGCGACGTCCCACGGGGAGAGGCGCACCTCCCAGTGCCCGTCGTACCGGCCACAGGCCACCCAGGCGAGGTCGAGCGCCGCCGATCCAAGCCGGCGGACCCCC
>JAUYIV010000092.1 GCA_030688105.1 Actinomycetota bacterium
CGTTCGCGCCGCTCCTCGGCCTCGAGGCTCGAATTGAGGAAGGTGGCATGGATGCCCATCTCCTCGAGGCCGTCCACCTGGTCCTTCATCAGGGCGATCAGTGGGGAGATGACGAGGGTGGTCCCGCCGAGAAGGCGGGCAGTCAGCAGGAACGTCAGCGACTTGCCGGCGCCGGTCGGCATGATCCCGACGCAGTCGCGGCCGTTCAGCAGCGACTCGATGATCTCCCGCTGCCCGGTTCGGAAGGCGGCGAAGCCGAAGGACTCGCTCAAAGCCCGGTCGAGGTCGCCGTCGGCACTCTGGATGGATGCGGCGATCTCGCGCAGCGCCGCCACCGTCTCTGCGGGAAAGGAGCCAGGGGTCTGCGCCCAGCTCGAGCGAAGCGCGGCGAGGGCATCGCGGGCCCCGGCATGGTCTTCCGAGGAGACCATGAGACGCAAGCGGTCGATCTGATCGTCGAGCGGGCTCGGTTCGGTCATCCCGGTGACGGTAACGGTTGGGTGAGACCGATGGCTGGTGGCTGGTGGCTTCCCGGCTATGCCTCGGGAAACGCCTCGGCGAGTTGACGGGCGATCATGTCACGGCCTCCGGTACCGATCGGGCCCGCCTTGCCCAGCCTTCGCAATAGGCCACGCGGTGAGGCGACCAGTGTCCCGTTGACCCACGACGAACGCCACAGGCCCGCCCATTCGCCCTCGACGAAGCAGACCGCCGCCCGGACCGGTACATCGGGCTCCAATGCCTCTTCGACGACTCGACCCTCCTCGGCGCTCGACTCGACCTGTCGCGTTCGATCGCGCCCTCCCACGATGAGGCGGTCCGTACCCAGGATCGGGTTCTTCACCTCGATCTTGCCGGTCCACTTCTTGGCGTTGACCACATAGACGGCGCTGGGTGCGATCACGATGTGGTCGATGTTGGCCTTCGAGCCGGGGACCTTGCGGTCGTGGAGTACCTCGATGTCCCGTTCGACGGTGCGTCTTCGGTCGAGGAGCTCGCCGAGCGCCACCTCTCCCTCCTGCCCTTTCCGCCACGCGATCGTCGCCGGCGTCAAGGACCGTCGCAACCGCCTCTGGAACTCTGCGCCGGCGGACCGACCGGCGGTACCGCGGGCGATCGTCTCCGTGCCGAGAAGAGAGAACGGGTCGGCCACCGAAGTTGGGCAGACGATGCACATCACGGATCCGGTGGACTCGTCCCAGTACGCCTTGGTGCCGGGATCCAGCGGGTGGCCGCAATCGATGCAGACGCCCGGGTACCGGAGCGCCAGGACCTTCAGGCTGCCTTCGTCCAGCATGATGGCACCATCGGCAGTGGCTTCCCAGGATCTTGAAGACCACTCCGGCCGATCGCGTTGTGACTAGTCCTCGGACACCCACACGATGTGCGACAGCTCGGCGCCTCGATACTCGGCTGTGATCTGCCAGCACCCTCCGGAGGGCAGCTCCATGCCCGTGACCATGAAGGTCCCGACGTCGGCTCGGCCCCCGTTGTTCGCGTGGTCGACCACGACGTCGTTCGCCTCGCCGTCGAGGCGCTCGGCGGTGACGAGCAGTTCGGGCTCCGAGAAGTCGTCCGACGCCGTCATGAAGTGCCGACTCCAGTAGAAGAGCTTGTCTCCGGTCGGGGCGAAGCGGGCCCCGTCGAATGGAATGATCGTCCAGAGGTCCTCGGTGCCGTACCAGTGGCCGGCATGCATGGGGACCAGGGGAGGCGGAGTCGCCGGCCAGGGCTCGGGCGGGACGAGGTAGGGCGGGACGGCGTTGGTAACCGGGCACTCATCTGCGGAGAACGGCGCTCGGGCGTCGTCCCTGACGAAGACGACCGTTGCCGCGATCAGGGCCAGGGCTGCGGCCGGGACGAGATAACGGGCGAGGCGCCGTCGCGGGTGAGGGGCCGGCTCGGCGCCGACGGTGACCTCGGTCCGGGCCAGCATCCGGTCCCGGGCGCGCTCGCCTTCGGGCGATCGTGCCCAGCGCTCGCCGTGATCGTCGGTCACGGGATTCAGGTCACTCAGGTCGGGACGGTCGGTCATGGGGTGCCACCTGCGGACTCGGTGGCCAGCGCCTTGGCAAGACGCCGGCGCGCCCGCGACAGGCGCATTCGGTATGAGGGGGCGGTCACTCCCAGGACCCGGGCCGCATCGGCGGCGCCGAGGCCCTCCCACGCGGCGAGCAGCAGCAACTCGCGGTCCTCTTCGCTGAGGCTCTCGAGTGCGGCCGCAGCGGCGAGGCGTCGATCGGCGTCGTGGAAGTCATTCGCCGGGGCGTTCTCGGCGAGCCGATCCACCAGGTGGGCGAGTCGTTCACCCGACCGCCGGCGGTCGGCGATGACCCGGCGGGCCACGCCGTACAGCCATGGAAGCTCATGGGAGGGCCGGCTCACCCGGTTCCTCCAGGCAACGACGAAGGTGTCGGCCACCACGTCGTCGGCGGCATCCCGCCCGACCCGTCGAGCGGCGTAGGCATAGACCTTCCCGGCATGGTCCTTCCACATGTCTTCGAGCCACTCTCTGTCGTCGCGCATCCCTCGAAGGGTATGTGGCCGGATCGGCCGTGATCGCAACCTTCGTTTGTTCGAGGATCCGACCGAAGGCCGATGGCGGGACCGTTTGTGTCACACCGATTTGAGAAGATCAGGTCATGGAAATCTCGGTCCTCGAAGAAGCCGTGGGGCTGCTGGAGAAGGCAGCTGGGGAGTTGTCTCCGCGGCTGATCTCGAAGCAACGGGCCCGCGCCGCACTCGGGCTGGTCGCACGAGCCGAGAAGCTGCTCGGCTTCACCAAGGCGGCGTTGTCGGCCCGGGTCGGTGATCCGGTGGATCTCGCCCGGGTATTCGGGAACGTCGGTGGGGCGCGCCCGCCAGACGATCGAGATCGGCCGCCGCCTCGAAGAGGAGCCTCGACTGGCGGAGGCGGTGCGCCGCGCCGAGGTGTCACTCGATCAGGCCGAGGAGATCGCCAAGACCGAAGCGGTCAGTCCGGGATCCACCGACGAGTTGCTGGACGTGGCTCGCTCCGAGGCGTTCCATGTCTTGAAGAAGAAGGCTCGGGGAATCCGGCTCCTGGCTCAGGACGGTCCTGACCTCGCCCGGCGACAGCACGAAGCGCGTGCATTGCGTCACTGGATAACCGACCTGGGAATGGTCCACATCGAGGCGGACCTCGAGCCGCATGTGGGTGTGCCCATCGTCAGCCGGCTCGAAGAGGTGGCGGGGCGACTCGAGCGGAAGGCGAGGAGCGCCGGCGAGCCCGCACAGCCATTCGGCCGACGCCTCGCCGACGCGCTTCCGGCCGTGCTGGAAGGCGCCAAGGGTGGCGGCCGTCCCGAGATGGTCGTGCTGGTCAGTCACGGAGTCGCCGAGCGCGGATGGACTGATGTGGGTGATGACGAGAAGTGCATGATCCCCGGTGTGGGGCCGATCTCACCCCAGGCTGCCAAGGAAATTGCCCAGGACGCGTTTCTGACCGGACTGTTCCATGATGGCAGGGACCTCCGGAACATCAAGCGATGGACCCGCCACATCCCGGCCGACGTGCTCTCGGCACTGCGACTCGGCGAGCCCCCCGACTTCGAGGGGCTGGCGTGCGCCGACTGCGGCAACCGGTACCGCCTGGAGTTCGACCACATAGAGCCTTGTGCCTCGCTTGGCCCGACGTCCTACGCCAACCTCAAACCGCGCTGCTCGACGACCTGCCACCCCGACAAGACCAGGGCAGACCGCCGAGCCGGCAAGCTGAGTGCAGCGCCCCGAAAATACGATCACGTCTCTCCGGCCCTCGACGCCCCTGGCGGCGTCCTCCTCCTCGACGCATCTCACTCGATGCGCCTTCGTCGTGCGTCCTTGCCAGATGACGCCGAGGCCTCGGAGATCCGAAGACCGTATTTCCGGGGCACAGCACTGAGACCGCGGCGAAGGCGGATCGTTCGCGGTCCGCCGGGGTGAGGGGCGACGGCCCAAGGGAATCTCTTGCGGGTGGCGGGAAGCGGGCGGCGGGAGGCGTGGATGTAGCCTGCGTCCGATGGATCGCCACGCCTGGGACGAGCGCTATCGCGAGAAGGAACTGCTCTGGACGGCGGAGCCCAACCGGTTCGTCGTCGAGGTGGCGTCGGGCCTCACGCCCGGCACCGCCCTCGACCTCGCCGGCGGCGAGGGACGAAACGCGGTGTGGCTCGCCGAGCAGGGGTGGCGGGTCACGGTGCTCGACTGGTCGAAGGTGGCGCTCGACAAGGGGCGGACCCTGGCCGACGCCCGCGGGGTCGCCGCCGAGGTCGCCTTCATGGAGGCCGACCTGGTCGATTGGGAGCCGGCCCGGGCGAGCGCCGACCTCGTGCTGGTCGTCTACCTCCAGATCCCGTCGCCACACCGCGAGCGGGTGTGGCGCAACGCCGCCGCCGCCGTGTGTGACGGGGGGCGCCTCGTCGTCATCGGCCACGACTCGAGCAACCTGACTGGTGGCTATGGCGGTCCCCAGGACCCGGCGGTGCTGTACACCGCGGACGAAGTGGCTTCGGTCGTCGGCGAGCACCTCACCATCGAACGATCGGAGCGGGTGGAGCGGTCCATCGAGACCGAGGACGGGATGCGGGTGGCGTTGGACAACGTGATGGTGGGCGTCAGGTCCTGATTCGCTCGTAGGTCTCGGCGACGATCGCGCGGACCCGGTTGCGGAGCCCGTCGATGTCGGCGGTGGTCATTCCCTCGGTTGGGATCGGCTCGTGGATCACGAGTTTGACCTTCCCGCCGTAGATCAGCTTTCCCCCGGGACGCCACACCCGATCCGCCCCCGTGATGGTCATCGGCACGACCGGGAGGCCGTTCTCGATGGCGATGCGAAACGCTCCTTTCTTGAAGGGCCTCATCTCGGCGTCGCGCGACCGCGTCCCTTCGGGATAGATGACGAGTGAGATCCCGGCGGCAACGACGCGGGTCACCTGGGTGTTGATGGCTCGATGGGCCGCAGTCCCCGCCTGGCGATCCGTCTTCACGATGTGGATCGCCGACATCGCCCCGCCGAGCACCGGCACCCTGAACAGCTCCTTCTTGGCGAGAAAGCGCACCGGGACGGGCAGATGTCTGACGATCGCTGGGATGTCGATGTTCGAGATGTGGTTGCCGGTGAATACGTACGAGGCGCCCGGGTCGATCCTCTCGATCCCCTCGACGGTCGTGCGGGTCCCGGCCACGGCGAGGAAGATCCGGCCCCAGAGCCGCATGATCGGCGTCACCTGGCGGGTGTGGGGGCGGAGCTTGACCAGGAAGATCACATACGTGCCGAGGACGATCGTCATGAGAGCGACCACCGTGAGGGCGAAGGCGGTGCGGAAGGGGGCCAGGAGGCGGCGAAGCATGGCGGTAGGCTACCGACCCGTCCTGTGCGGAGGCCCATGCCAGAGATTCTGTTGGAGACGGCGGCTCACGTCGCCACGATCACCATCAACCGCCCCGAGCGGAAGAATGCCTTCACCGTCGAGATGTTCGACGTGCTCGGCGATCTCCTGCGCGACGCCGCCGCCGACCGCGAGGTGCGGTGCATCGTGCTCACCGGGTCCGGGGATGCGTTCTCGGCCGGGCTCGACTTCGCCGAGGCCGCCAACGAGGTCGACCGGCTCGACGAGCTGGCGTTTTCCTTCGATGCTCAGCGTTCCCCGGCGGTCATCCTCCAACAGCTCGAGGTCCCGGTGATCGCGGCGGTCAACGGCGCGGCCGCCGGGTATGCCGTCGGGCTCGCCATCAACGCCGACATCCGGGTGATGGCGCGGACTGCGAGGTTCGTCCCCGCCACCAAGAGGAACCTCCTGCCGGAGAGCGGCGACACCTGGCTCCTGCCCCGGCTGGCCGGATGGGAGCAGGCGGCCCGGTTCTACTTCCTGGGCGAGGACATGACCGGCGAACAGGCCCTCGCCGCAGGGGTGGTGTCGGAGCTCGCCGCAGACTCCGATTCAGCCAAGGCGCGAGCCGCCGAACTGGCGGCGCAGATCGTGGCGATGCCGCCGCAGGCGGTGCGCGCCGCCAAGAGATTGATGCGGGCGGGGCGCACCGACGAGTACGCCGAACACGTGCAGCGCGCCCTGCTGCAGCTGCTGCCGATGTTCCGCACCAAGGATTTCGCCGAGGCGGTGGCCGCCTTCTTCGAGAAGCGCGAGCCGCGTTTCACCGGGGAGTGAAGAAGCTTTCCCTGGCCCAGGCCCGCCGGGCGGCGATCGCCGCTCAGGGGCTGGCGTCCCTGCGACCTTCGACTCCCAACATGGGGCACGTCACCCGGGCGATCAGGACAACCGGCGTACTCCAGATCGACTCGGTCAACGTGGTCGAGCGCGCCCACCACTTGACGCTCTTCTCCCGCCTCGGCCCCTACGACACCGGCCTGCTGTGGAGGGCCCTCGAGGAGCGGCGCATCTTCGAGTACTGGGGCCGGATGGCCTCGTTCTGCCCCATCGAGGACTTCCCCCTCTACCGGTGGCGGATGGACCGCCACGCCGAGGGCAGCTGGCAGCGTGTGCAGATGCTCAGGGAGAAGGCGCCCGGGTACATCGAAGACGTCTACCGGCAGGTCGCCGAGCGGGGGCCGCTCACCGCCTCCGACCTGGACGAGCCGGGCGACCGGGGCGGCCCGTGGTGGGGATGGGCCGACGGCAAGGTGGCCCTCGAGCACCTGTTCGGCGCCGGGCGGTTGGCCGTGTCGTTCCGGCGCAACTTCACCCGGTACTACGACACCGTCGAGCGGGTGGTCCCGGCGCAGCATCACTCCGCGGAGGCGCCGGAACCACGTGAGGCTCAGAAGCGGCTGATCCTCAATGCGGCGAAGGCGCTCGCGGTGGGCACCGCCCGGGACCTGATCGACTACTACTGGATCCGGGTGGACC
>JAUYIV010000119.1 GCA_030688105.1 Actinomycetota bacterium
GACGAATGGCTTGGGATCGTGGATCTGATAGAACGCCTTGGTCTGGCAAAGGTCGAACGTCGTCAGGACCGACTTCGATAACGCCGTTCGCGTAGAGAGGTCGGGGCGCTCGACAAGGGCGGTCATCGGGTCATCCACCACGACATTGCAGCGAAGCCGAGAAGTGATCCGATGAAGCTGACGAGGAACATCACCTCGAAACTCACCATCACACGTCCTCCCAAACCGAGAGGACCACCGAGTACCAGCCCGGAGTCGAGGGCTCGCACTCCACCACGCCGTTGACCTTGACCCCGGTGCGGAGCATGGCCGTGGCCTTGGAGATGGCGTCGAGGTAGCCATCGGCCAGGATGTCGAAACGCACGTTGTAGCTCACGCGCTCGTCCACGACATCTGATCCAGCGTCATGTCGGCAGGGAAGTCCGCTCCCGGCTCCACCTCGGCGTAGAACTCCTGGGCCATCCGGGTTTCATGGAGGGCGGCGATGTTCCAGACGAGGGCGCGCTGGGCGTCTTCGGTCAGTTCGTACTCACGGAACAGACAGGCATCGCCTCTAGCTACTTCGGACTGGAGTCTTCCGACCTCGTGGTTCAGCCGCTCCACGCGCTCGTCGAGGGCCGCTCGTGTGGCGTTGAGAGTGATCTCGTCGATGGTGATCGTGACCATGTTTCGTTCCCCGTTCTGTGTTGCCGCCGGCCCGCTGGTAGCCCGTGGTGGGATCAAGGGCGAGCCGGCGGCGCTATTCCCCGGCGGTGCCAGTTGACATGCCTTGTCTCGGCACGTCAGCAGGGCGCTCGACAGCCGCGAATGCAGACGGGGGGACTGCCACGATGTCGGAGCGCCCTGCTGAGGCGCTGAGTCGGCGGGTTGGCTTGCGGTTCTCTGCCCAGCGGTCCACGAGGCCGCATATCGAGCAGTCCGAGCCGTGGCCCAGGGATTGGAGGGGGATGGTGCGGAGCGTCATAGCCCGCGACCCTGCTCCGAGCAATCCCAATGGACCTCAGCGGCGACGGCGTTGTAGACGCGGCCCTCGTCACGGCGACGGCGAGCGTCTTCGTCCTCACCGGGGCCGAGGGTCACGAGCGTCGTGTAGTCGCCTTCCGCGAAGCGGACGTGACAAGCCGGACACTCACGCCCGATACTGGGATGGTCGGCAGCCTTTGGCCCAAACCGGCGCTGCTCGCTCACTTCGCTGGCCTCTTGGGGCAGCCGGGCTTGCACCGCTCCGGGTCATAGACGTGCGCGGCCAGCCGTTCGGCGGCGCGTTGCCGGCGAGCTTCGCGTTCCGGATGACCCTTGACGGTGCGGTAACGCGGCTTGCCCCACCGTTCGACGTACGTGCTCACGGCAGCCACACGAACAACAGCCAGCCGATGACCCCGATCGAGACGACGGCCATGACCGCCTCAGCGACGTGGTACCAAACGGTCGCCGGATGCGGCCACGGCGCAGCGGGATGGACGTGGCGCTTCACAGCGACCGACCTCCCATCGAGTCAAGGTTGAAAATGCGCCGGATCAAGGCCGTGTAATGGCTCTCGCACAACGCCCGGTCATCGAGGCGCGGTCGGCGGCAACGGGGGGAGTGGCAGCGCCGGGTCTCCGGGGGTGTGGGGGTCATCGCGGATTACTCGTTTCGATGCGGTCGCACCGGACACACCGCCACCGCTTCGGCGCGTAATCCATGAGGTACCAGCGGTGCCGACCACCGTCTGAGCAAGGCGGCATTCGGCGGCTCGTCACTTCGCCACCCGCCGGACAGCCGCCAGAAGGGTCCAGCGAACCAGGATCGAGACCGCGAGGCCGCCGGCAATGGAGCACAGGGTCATCACGGTGCGGAACTCGGGGGTGAGGAGGACCCAGACGCCGGTCATCGGATTGCGGCTCGGCGCTTCATGGCTTGGCTGCGCCGGGGGCAGTCGTGGATCATCCCGCTGCCACCACACGCCTGACATTCGCGCCATTCATGGGTTTCGCCAGTCCAGCCAAACGATCCGCCTGCGGCCACTGCGACCATGCCCGCATAGGCGTCGGTCATTCGTAGGACGCGACCGTCGCCATAACACACAGGACATCGTTCAGTCGTCACGCCGCCGTTCTCCACACCTTCACCGGCAACCGGCCCTGCTCCGCACGCCTGACCCACTCGGGCTTCGGTGGGGGAGGGGAGGGGCGACGGGCTTCGAGGCGGGCTAGGAGGCCGCCGGGGCGACCGCTAGGCAGCATGGCCGCCCGGTCCGTTCAGGCCGAAGGTGTCAGGCCAGACTTCCGCGACGATGCGGTCGGTGTAGGCTTCGGCTAGGTCGCGGTAGCCTCGGATGCGGGCTCGGTCACGGAGCTCCAGCAGGTCCTCGAGGCGGGCGACGACGTTATCGGCAGTCCCCGACGCGACCCGCAGAGGATACGGGGCTTCCGCTAAGGTGAGCTCCGTCATTGGGGTGTTCACCGAACGGGCTCCCCAAGTACTCGCGCGAGCTTCCACAGTATGTCTTGGGGTGGGAGCCGCCTGCCTGACGAGTAGGCGAGCATGGTCGAGTGCGGCCGACCGATCAGTTCCCCCAAGAGACGCAGGGAAATACCCCTGTCTCGGGCGACTTCCTGCCAGGTCCGAGGTTCGGTCGGGATTGGTGCGATGTCCTGCATGCCTTATAGGATGAGGCGTCGTCGCTAACTTGTCAATAGACTTTCCCAACCAATGCTGTTATGTTGCGGTGCGCGCGTGCACCACCCTTCACGGGACAGGGACAATGGCTGACCGGGAATCGGCCCAGCGTCTCAAGCGAGTACTCCGCGTCGCCATGTCCGAGAAGGGCATCGACGGCTGGGAGGACCTCGGGCTAGGTGCTGGTGTCAGTCCGACGACGATCGAGAATTGGATCTATGGACGGACCACGCCCCAGGCCAAGCAGATACGCATGGTCGCCGACTTCCTGCGTCCGCACACGAGCGTCGCTGCCCTCGAGGCCGCCTACGAAGGAATCGAGCCTCCCGAGCCGCCTATCGTCGATGTCCTCCGCGAACTCGCTCCCGATCTTCACGAGTTGGTGGTGATCCTTCGGGCGCAAGCCGATCAAGCCGTGCTAGAAGCCGTGCGAGTTGCGCTGGAGGAACGGCGTCGAGGGCGCGGCGCACTTCCCGAAGAGCCGCCCGAAACACCTTCCGAGAATAGCGGGCAGGGTTGACAGGCTTCGCCATGCTGGACCCCTTCCAAGTGCAGCCCGATACCGGGCAGATGATGACGCGGCCATGATGCTCTCAACCGCGAGTACGAACAATGATTGACAGCGGATTGTGGACGCAGATTGGCACCGCCGGACATGAAAG
>JAUYIV010000009.1 GCA_030688105.1 Actinomycetota bacterium
ATGAGCTCGCCGATGATGTTGCCAAGGCGGTGGAGGATGGCACCCAGGGCGAGGTCAATCGGGCCTTCCGCGATCTTCGCCGCGCCATCGACAGGTTCGAGCAGGACGGGGGCATCGGTTCGGCCGATATGGCGGACAGCCTTCGGGAGGCGGTGGACGAGATCGACGCGGCTGCGGCCCGGGAACGCTCCTGACGCCCGGCTGCCACTAGACTCGGGGCGTGACGGACCGTTTCGTCTCTCGGGGATTCGCCGGCCGCCGACGGGACGCGGACGCCGACCGCGCCGGGCGCATCCCGCCTGGCCAGTACCTGACCGACGGGTTCCCGGTCCTTTCCGCGGGTCCCACCCCGCAGATCCCGATCGACCAATGGGAGTTCACGATCGAGGGCCTGGTGCGGGCGCCGGTTCGCTGGAGTTGGGAGCAGTTCCTTGCCCTGCCCGCGCGCGACTGGACGGTCGACATCAGCTGCGTTACGAAATGGACCAAGCTCGACACCCGCTGGCACGGGGTGAGCATCGACGATCTTCTCGCGGCCGTGGAGCTCGACCCGCGGGCGCAATTCGTCACCGCCTACTCGTACGGGGGCTACTCGACCAACCTGCCCCTCAGCGATGTCCTGAACAACCTGGCCTTCGTCGCCTATCAATACGACGGGGCCCCGCTCGAGCCGGCGCATGGTGGCCCGGCCCGGCTGGTCGTTCCGCACCTGTACTTCTGGAAGAGCGCGAAGTGGGTGCGCGGCCTGCGACTGATCGAGCATGACGTGCCCGGCTTCTGGGAGTCGCTTGGCTACCACAACCGTGGCGACCCTTGGCGCGAAGAGCGCTACTCCGGCGACTGAACCCGAACCGTACCGATGCCGTCGCAACCGCTGGGATGGAAGATTGCCACGGTCGCCGAGATCCGCGATGAGACGTCCGACGTGAAATCGTTCTCGTTGCTCGTGCCGCAATGGCAGACCCATCGCCCGGGGCAGCATGTCGACGTGCGACTCACCGCCGCTGACGGGTACCAGGCCCAGCGCAGCTACTCCATCGCCTCCGCACCTGGGCCCGATGGCCGGGTGGACCTCACGGTCGAACGGATCGCTGAGGGTGAGGTCTCCCCGTATTTTCACGACGTCCTCGTCACCGGGGACGAGGTCGAGGTGCGGGGGCCGATCGGGGGCTATTTCGTATGGGAACCCTCGTTCGGGGGCCCACTGCTCCTGATCGCAGGCGGGTCGGGGGTCGTGCCGCTGATGGCGATCCTGCGAGAACGAGCGGGGGTCGATGCGCCGGTTTCAGCGACGCTGATGTACAGCTCACGAACCTGGGACGACGTCATCTACCGCGACGAGCTGGAGCAACTGGCGGCGAATGAAGACGGACTCCGGGTCCTCCACACCCTTACCCGTGCACAGCCTCCCGGATGGACCGGATTCGCACGGCGCATCGATAGACCCATGTTGGAGGAGGCGTTGGGAGGCATCGGTCCCCAGCCCTTGACCTACATCTGCGGGCCGACCCTCCTGGTGGAGGCGGCCGCCAACGGCCTGGTCGAGCTCGGGGTGGATGCCGGCCGGATCCGGACCGAGCGCTTCGGGCCCACGAGCTGAGGCAAACGCGATGATCGATGAACGCCTGGTTCTCGACGCAAACGCGGTCGCGGGCGACCTTGCGGAGCTGTTCGGGATCGACCTGACGGCCGTCATTCATCGATGCGCCCATTGCGGCAACCTGGGGCCGATGGCGACCCTGCTGGCGTACGTTCACGGGCCGGGGACCGTGCTCCGCTGCTCGGTGTGCACCGATGTCGTGGTTCGCTACGTTCGAACGCCGTGGGGGACGCGTCTCGACGTGCGAGGCGCGGCGGAGCTTCGCATAGAGCTCCTCGGGTGACCTGACCTCGGCCCTACAATCCGTCCCGTGATCCCGACGCCAGGATCGGGACGCCAGTGGAGGAATGAGCGTGGCCACGAAGAAGCCAGCCGCGAAGAAGCCCGCGACCAAGAATCCGGCCGCGAAGAAGCCCGCGGCCAAGAAGCCGGCCGCAAAGAAGAAGTAACCGACCGAGCGCTGGTTCAGCCCTCGGGCACCAACCCCGGGTCGGGGGCGCCATCGGCAGGTCGAGGCGGCTGCGCGGCTGTCCGCTTAGCGCGCCGTGCGCGAGGTGGCGTGCCGGGCGTCGGCTTGGGATCGGGGTCCGCCCCAGACCGGCGTAGCCACACGGGACGCCATTCCGCCGGCTCCGCACCCGCGGACGTGGTTGTTGACTCGTCGGCACGTGGGGCGGCATCGAATCCCGTCGCAATAAGCGTGACCTGCACCTCGTCCCGCAGGCGGCTATCCAGGCTCATACCGAATACGACGTTCGCATCCTGGCCGGCCGTGGCAAGCACCGTCTTGGCCACCTCGTCGAGCTCGGCCAGCTTGAGCTTGCGCGAGCCGCTCACGTTGAGCAGGATCGACCTCGCTCCTTCCATCCGCGCCTCGAGGAGGGTTGCCGCCATTGCGCTACGGGTGGCCTCGGCGGCTCGGTTTTCGCCCCCTGCGCGACCGAGGCCCACCACGGCCGCCCCGCCACCCTGCAGGACCGCCCGCACGTCCGCGAAGTCAATGTTGATTCGGCCGGGGACCGCGATGAGAGCGACGATCTCGCCAAGGCTGCGGCGCAGGACCTCATCGATGGACCGGAACGCATCCTCCACCGTCACGTCGG
>JAUYIV010000137.1 GCA_030688105.1 Actinomycetota bacterium
CAGCGAGTGGTGTCCCGTCCCCGATACCGCCGCTCGAGTCGCCCAGCGCCCCCGACGCAGAGGTATACGTCCCGACCCGACTCCAGCAACTCGAGGGCGATCTGAGCACCGGATTGCCCACTGCCCACCACCAGGACCCCACCCTCGGGGAGAGACGCCGGGTTTCGATAGTCCCGGCTGTGCATCTGGGTGACACCGACGGGAGCCTCATTGCCGACGGCGGGGACCCTGGCTCGTTGGAAGGTACCGCCGGCGACCACGACCCGGGGGGCGGCGAAGTCACCCTCCGAAGTGCGCACGACGTAGCTACCGTCGTCCGCCTCGATCCCGCTCACCTCGACGCCGGTGCGAAGCGGCGGTCCGAAACTCGCGGCGTAGTCCTCCAGGTGCGACACCACCTGCTCCCGGGTGGAGAAGGAATCGGGCTCGTCGCCCCGGTATTCGTGACCGGGGAGCCGCAGCGTCCAGTTTGGGGTGACGAGGGTGAACGAGTCCCAGCGACTGCGCCAGGTCTCGCCGATCCGGGTGCTCCGCTCGAGGACGACGTGGTCGCGGCCGGCGTCGGTGAGCAGGTGGGACACGGCCAGTCCGGCCTGCCCACCGCCGATGACGATGGTCTCGATGCGCTGCATTGGCGTCCCCCTCGACATTCGCGCGGTCCAGCGCGGACCCTAGCCACCGGGAATCGACCGTACCTTCCCCGACCCTCGTAGTGTCGCTCTCGCGGTCGACCAGACGACGGGATCAGGTCTCGGATTCGATCAGCGCCTGGATGGTGGCGGCGCTCCGCTCCATGAGGGGTCGGATCGTCTCCTTCATGGAGTCGTCCATCTCGAGGAAGTCGGCACCGATGGTCAACTCCGTATGGCCCGGCCCCTGCTCTTCAAAGCGGGCGAACCCGTGGATCGTCATCGACCCGTCGTGGGTCACCACCCGCATGAGGCGCTCCGGCTCGAATTCGACGACCTCCATCGTGCCCTCCGTGGGGATCTCGAACCGGGTGCTGCGGCGCCGGATCACGGTCCCCACCCCGATGGGGCCGTCGATGTCCTTCTCCAGCTCCAGGTCCGGGTCCCACCGCGGGTGGTTCTCGGCGTGGTGGACCGCGTACCAATCCCAGACCGTTGCCACGGGCCGGGCGATGACCGTCGAGACCTCAATTTGCATAGGTCCACTCCTGATCCGAGGACCTGACCTTACGCCAGCCCCCAACCGGTGTGACCGTCCCAAACCGCCTGGAAGACGGGCTCGCCTTCGTCGCCGACGGTCTACTCCGTCGCGTCGAGCCCGACGACGAGATCGCGGAGATCAGGTCGGTTGCCGGGCGTGAACCGGCCACCGTCAGGTCGCGGCGACGCTGCCGAAAGGATCGAGGCGAGCTCCTCCACTTCGGGCACCCGCCCGCTGAGCATCACGGTGTCGTCGACCACGAGGGCGGGGGTGCTCATCACCCCGTAGCCGAGGATGGCGCCGTAGTCGGTGACCATCTCCACCGACGCCTCGGCCCCGATCCGGGCCAGGGCGTCGACGGTGCGCTCCTCGAGGGCGTGGCAGCTGGCGCATCCGGCGCCCAGGACCTTGATGTTCATCCGGACCTCCTTCACAGCGCGAGGTTGAGCAGCGACCCGACGGCGATGATCCCCGCCGCCGCCACGACGGCGAAGGTGGCCAGGAGCCGGGGACGGAGCACCCGGCGCAGCAACACCATCTCGGGGAGCGATAGGGCGACGATCGACATCATGAACGCCAGCGAGGTCCCCAGGGCGACCCCCTTGGCGTGGAGCGCCTCGACGAGGGGGATGGCCCCGGCGGCGTTGGAGTACAGCGGGATGCCGAGGACCACCGCCAGCGGCACCGCCAGCGGGTTGTCGGCCCCGGCGTAGCGGGCGAAGAAGTCCTCTGGGGCCCACCCGTGGATGACGGCGCCGATCCCCACCCCGGCGAGCACGAAGGGCCAGATCCGCCGCAGGATCATGGTGACCTCGCCGCGGCCGATGGCGACGCGCTGGCCACGAGGGGTGCTGACCCGTCGTGGCCGCACCGCCGAGCCGCGTCTCGTAGACGAAGGGCTCCACCCAGCGCTCGAGGCCGAGGCGCCCGATCACCACCCCGGCGGTGACCGCGATCGCCAGGCCGGTGGCGACATAGAGCCCGGCGATGTGCCACCCGAACGACCCGCCCACCAGCACCACCGCCACCTCGTTGACCAGGGGGCTGGCGATGAGGAAGGTCATGGTGATCCCTAGCGGCACCCCGCGGCGACGAACCCGATGAACACCGGCACCGCCGAGCACGAGCAGAACGGTGTCGCCACGCCAAGCAGGGCGGCGAGGGCGTACCCGGCGACCTGGCGCCGCCCGCCGAGCAACTCCCGGGTGCGCTCCACGGAGATGAAGGTGCGCAGCACGGTCACCGCGAAGATGACCCCGACGAGCAGCAGGCCGATCTTGACGGTGTCGTACAGGAAGAAGTGCACGGCGTCCCCGAAATGTGAGCCCGCCTCGAGACCGACGAGATCGAGGACCACCCGGTCCCACAGGGCTCGGTTGAGGGCAAACAGAGCGACCCACACCGCGGCAGCGAGGGCGAGAGCCAGCCAGGCGGAGTTGTCGCGGGTAGGGCGACCCGGTCTGTCGTGTCGGGCCGGCGCGGTGGTCCCGGTCACGCCGGGTGCTCCGCCGGGATGGCGTCAATGAGCGCGGCCAGCCCGTCGGGGTCGAGGCGGTAGTCGACCCACCGTCCCCGCCGCGAGGAGTCCACCAGGCCGCTCTCCCGAAGCACCCTCAGGTGATACGAGAGGAGGTTCGGGGCCACCCCGATCTCCTCGAGCAGCTCGCACACGCACCTCTGCCCGCCTACCAGCGCGCCGAGGATCCGCAGCCGGATCGGATCCCCCAGAGCCGAGAACCCCGCCGCCACCGATTCGAGAAGGGTTGGTTCAAGAGTTGTTGAAGCCATCGGAGAGAGAATCTCTCGGCCGTGATCTGGCTGCGAGGGCCGAAGGGCCTGATTCGAGACGGCACCGCCGCAGGCGCGAGGGCCAACGCTGGCGTTGCTGCTCATCGGACACAACGCAGTTGTCATCGCAAATGCCTCTGGTGTCCCTGGCCCCCCGATTCTGACTACGGATCAGGAGGTTGGGTGTTCGAGTCGCC
>JAUYIV010000139.1 GCA_030688105.1 Actinomycetota bacterium
AGGAAGGAGTCGCCTCCGATGACCTCGAACTCGGCGACGTTGGTGCTCGGGGTGAGCCCGGTGACCCGCGACTCGTAGTTGGTGGGCTCGGCAGGGTCTGCCCAGGCCGGCGCTGCGGAAACGACGAGAGCCGCGAGTGTCATCGCCAGCGTTCCGGTCGTACGGAGGAGCGTTCGCTTCACGGCCCTACATGTCGTCGTCGTCGTCCGCAGCGGGCGCTCCGTAGACCTCGACCTCGATCGCACCGGTGTTGCCCCCGGTGGAGGTCTCGACGTCGAACCGAATCACTCGTCCCTGGAACTCGACGAGCGCCACGGACAGACCCGGTCCCGTCTCGAACGGTCCGTAGGTCGTCTCTCCGTCGACCGTGATCGTGAACGACGTGGTGATCGACGTGCCGTCGGTCATAGATCGGGTGCGGAAGCCGACGCCGCTCACCGCGAACACCCCGCCGAGGTCGATCTCGATGAAGGCGGCGTCACCGTCGCCGGCAGATGACCACTCCGTGGATGGGGATCCATCGACGGAGTTGGCGGCGGCGAAAGCGTCAGAGAACTCGGAGCTGACCGCCACGACGGCCGCCCCGACGGCGACGTTGGGCTCGGGCGGAGCGACCGCGTCGGTGCCGCCCCCCGTGAAGGTGTACTGCATGAGGTCGCTCAGGTAGAGCTTGCCGTCAGGGCCGATTCCTCCCATTCGGTACCAGTAGGTGACTCCGGCGGTGAGCCCGCGCAGCACCGGCTGGTGCACCGCATGCGCTCCCCCCGCCATGTCGCTGTCAGTGGCGAGGCTGCCGAGATCGGTGGTCGGTCCGTACGCCACAGCGCATACCACGTCCAGCGTCGTGGAGACCCTGAGCACCGCAGCGCCGCCCGCAGGGTCGGGCTCGATCACGATGTCGGTCGCCTGGATCGTCGAGAAGGCCCCCACTCCCGACGGAACCCCATTCGCGTCGTCGGTGGTGGTGCCCATCCCGCCGCCCATGTCCGTGTCGAATTCCGTCGGAGTGCGAGTCGACGCGGAGTTGCTCTTCAGTACGACGACACCGACGAGGACCGGGATGGCGATGACTGCGAGAGCGGCGAGGAGCAGGAGTCCTCCCGAGCGCCTATCCCGGGGCTCTCCGGGGTCCTCGGTGAACTCGGTCATGCCGGCTCCTCGGAAGATGGATCGATCCCGGATTGTGGCGCGTCGAAACGAGTGCCCGGTCCCCAGAGTCGGGCGATCATGTTATGGCCCCCGGACTTGATGACCGCAGGGTCATTGCGGGCCTTGGCCATGAGGATCAGCCCCTGAAGCTCGGAGATCATTTCCAGAGCGATCGCTTGCGGTGTGGCTCCCTGGTCGATGTGGCCGAGATCCTGGGCGTCGGTCAGCGGGCCCTCGAGAGCCGCCGCCCAGTCGTCGAACACCCGCACCAGGCGCTGCCGGATCGCCTCGTCGAGGGTCGTCGCCTCAGCCGTCAGGTTGCCGAAGCAGCAGCCGAGGACCGAGCCGGTACGGTCGCGGTCGCGTTGGTGGCGTAGGTGGATGAGGTCGATCATCGCCTCGAGGCGGGTCCGAGGGTCGAGGGTGCCATCCCGGCAGACCTCCAGCACTTCAGTGGAGAACTCCTCCCAGATCTTCTCCACCGCCTCGAGTACCAGGGCCTGCTTCGAGTCGAAGAAGTGGTAGAAGCTGCCGCGGCGAACCCGGGCCCGGTCGCATATCGCCTTCACTCCGACGGCGTGGTAGCTCTCGGCGTGGACGAGTTCCGCAGCCGCTGCCACCAACCTCGATCGAGTGCTCTGCTCTTCGGCGAGGGGCCGGGTCGCCACCGTCATGGCATCAGCTCCACAGCTCGTACAGATAGCCGGTGAAGATGTGGAACTTGTCGGCGATCATCAGGCCGCCGAGAAAGATCATCACGATGGCGCTGACCACTCCGATGACCGGCTGGGCCTTGGTGAGCCATGTGGCCAGCGGTGCCGCCTTGGCGACGAACACCGCAGCGACCAGGAACATCAGGCCGACACCGGCCGAGAACATCAACATGACCAGGCCGCCGGCGAGCGGCGATCCGGTGGCGCCTGCATAGAGCAGGAGCGCGGTGAGCACCGTCGCCGAGAAGCACGACAGGCACCCGACGGCAAAGGTGGATCCCATCACCGCCGCCCCGAACTTGCCCTGCTTCTTGGTCGGGCGATTGAACCCGGGGATCTTGCACACCATCGGCACCCGCGCCTGGCTGGCCATGCGGATGCCGAGCGTCACCACGATCACTCCGGCGATGATGGAGATCGGCCGGGTCCACGAATCGATGTTGTCGAACCGGCTCACCGAGGCCCCCACCCAGCCGGCGACCACCCCGCCCGCGGTGTAGATGGCGGTGAAGCCGGCGACGAACCAGAGGCCGGTGGCAAGGAGGCGGCGTTCGGCGCTCGACTTCTCGGACTCGATGGCCGCGGTCGCCGAGAGCACGGCCGTGTAATACGCCGCCAGCAGCAGGAGGCAGGGGCTCAGGGCGGCGAGCATGCCCCCGAAGATCGCCAGGATCGCGCCCAGCGAAAGTGCCGGGCTGCGGAAGGTCGTGGTGTCGTCGGGGCCGTTGATGATCCCCAGGCCGAAGGGCATCGGCTGCTCCCATTCGAGCACGACTGTCGACCCGTCACCCCACTCGGCGGTCGCCACCATGGGCGACTCGTCGTCCACGACAACCAGTCCGTCGGCTGCCTCGGTGGGGAAGAGCAGCTGGGTGACGCGATGGTGGGGGGCGACGCTCACCGGCAGGGCGGAGGTGGCGGTGACCGAGCCGTCGGCACCGGTGATCGTGACGACCGGGACCTCGTCGGTGAGGTCGCCGGCATGCACCGTCTCGAACATGAAGAAGGCCAGCGTGGGGGACCCGTCCGTGACCGGCAGCGGGCGTCCCGACCACGTGTAGTACCAGTCGGGCGTATACAGCACCTCGAGCCCCAGATCGCCAGGCCCGGCGCCCTCGCGCAGCAGCGCATCGGTGACGTCCCGCTGGGAGAGCACCGTGACGTCGGCATCGGTCACCTCGCTCTCCTGGCCACCGGTGATGGTGAGGAGCAGGATGAGCGACGCCGCCGACAACAGGGCAAGGACGATGGCGAAGATGACCAACTGCTTGCGGGTCCGCTTCGCGGCCTGTCGTGGTTCCGACGCGTTGACGGGCGGGGACTCTGGTCGGGGGAGTGTCGCCACTCCGTGGTGATCTGCGGCGGGGCTCGTGTCGTGGTTCATGGTCACTCCGGCCAAACGTAGAGGGAAATGGACAGGTCGTCGGGTATGTCGTACGAGGAATCGATCTCGGTCTCGAGCTCCCATGGCCCGAACATGAAGAGATCGAGGTGGGCCTGGTAGTGGCCGCCTCCGGTGTTGGCGAATTCGGTGCGGAAGGGACCGTGGCCCATGATCACCATGTCCCACACAATGGCCACCGAGGCATCGGCGATCGGCGCGCCGTCGGTTGTCGTCAGGTCGAGGTCGATGTCGATGTCGAAGGTGGTGGGGGGGTACGGATCGACGGTGACGCCCATCCGGACCGCCTCGGAGATGGCGATGTCGCCGCCGTTCTGCAGCGAGGTCAGCCCACCGCCCATGCGGACCCTGATCCGGGGGACCCCGGTGGGCGATGCCGCCTCCAGGAACTCGCTGCTCGACGACTGGGCCGAGAGCGTCCCTTCCGAAGTGGAGTCGTCCTGGAGCATGAGCAGCCCGACTCCGCTCAGGGACACGGTGACCATCCCGAAGGCGATCGGGAGGCGGCGTGCCCTGCGTCGCGACCGGGTCGGCTGCCCCTCGGGTGCCGTCGCCACGTCGGAAGCGGTGATCATGTCCCCCTCACTTCGCTTGCGGCGCGGCTCACGGCCCCTCCGATGGATGCCCCGGCGGTCGCCGGGGTCGTCTCGATCGAAGCTATCGGGGGAACCGACCGGTCAACTAGGGACCAAAGGCCCCCGGATCGTGCCGTGAGTCACTCCGTGACGTGTAGGGAGATCTGTCCGCTGGGGTGAATCGTGCAGAACCCGGAGAAGTCACCCGGAGAGGCGAACCGCTGGGTGACCGTCTCCCCGGCGCCGACGTAGAAGATGCCGACGAAGTGGCCCGCGTCGTCTTCGTTGACGACGCGGATCACCTCGCCGACCCGCACGTCCAGCTGGGCAGGGAGGATCTCGACGGTCTCTCCGGCCGTGATGCGGTCGGCGGTGCCAGCCGGGATCACGTACAGATAGTCGACGTCGGCATCGGGCGAATCTCCCACGATGAGGGCGTCGCGGCTCTCGGAACACCCTGCGAATAGCAGGCTCGCCACCGTGAGGGCGATCGCGAGGGGCCGGCGCCTCTCCATCAGGCGTCCCGGACGGTCACGGTGACGACCACGCCACCGGCACCGGCGAACTCGAGGGTGAGGTCGAACTCGGTGCCGGCGACCAGCGGCTCGACGAGGTTCATCAGCATCACGTGGTAGCCGCCGGGCTCGAGGCTCACCGACGCGTTGGCGGGGACCTCGATCGAGGGGACCGCCTGCATCATCATCATCCCGTCCGCGCCCATCGTGGACTCGTGCAATTGCGCCATCCCGGCGACGCTCGAGTCGACCGACACACCGACCAGGGTGTCGGCGGTGTCGCCGGCGGTGATGGTCATGTACGCCGCTCCGGCGTTCTGAACCGTCGCCGAGGTGCGGGCCCATGGGTCGTCGATCTCGATCCCACCGCTGCCGTCGTCGCCGCAAGCCGAAATCCCGATCGCCATGGCGGCGATGAGGGCAAATGCCCGTTTCACGTCACACTCCTCTGTCGAATAGGAACTCGATGTCGTTCTGCATGTCCTCGACGGTCATCCCGAACGGCCACTGGACGAGGATTCGCCCCGACGAGTCGACCGCCGAGAGCAGGGCGGTGTGGGCGACTTCGATCTCTCCGTCGGCGGTCATCGTGACCTCGTATGCAGCTCCAAACGCCTTGGCGGCGAGGTCGAGCGCCGCCTGGTCGTCCGTGCGAAGGGCGTGCCCGTCGGCGAAGAATGCCCGGACGTAGGAGGCGAGGACCTCGGGGGTGTCCCGAAACGGGTCCACCGTGATCATCGCCACCTCGATCCGGTCGGCGTCACCGCCGAGCGCCTGCATCGCGCGCCTCAGGTCGGCGAGCGTGGTCGGGCAGATGTCGGGGCAGGCGGTGTATCCGAAGTACACCATCAGCAGGCCCCCCTCCCGAGCGACGGTGGAGAACGGCTGCCCACCGAGGCTCTCGTCCGGCAGTGCCACCGTGCTCACGTCCGGATGGGGCTCGCGGACGATTCCGGCCAGCCCGGTCGCGCCGCCATCACCGCAAGCGCCGGACACCAGTGCCAGCGCGAGCGCGGCGGACGCAAATCGGCTCGGCACATGACGCGCCGAGCCCCGCTCTCGAATCACTCCATGCCCCATGGTGATTCGACAGTAAGCAGTCGCCGGTTGCCTCAGGCAGGGTACGAAGTCCATCCCCCGGGGCCGGAGTGCCCCCGAACGGGGCCCGGGACCCGGCCACAGGAACGCGCGCGGCGTTTCGCCGGTCCGCAGATGGGGGTATCCCCACCACGACCAGCAGACGCAGTTGCCATGAGCCGGAAGCTGCGGCCGAATGGGCGCAGATCCGGTCGCCTGGGCAGGGACCCAGGCGACACAGCGATGAGGCGTCAGCCGAAGAGCCATGAGCCCGGACGACGAATGTGGCGGCACTCGAAAGGGGTGACGGTCGATGACTGAAGACGTCGCCGATCTCCCGGTGGTGCAGGTGACTCGCGGTCCGGTGAGCCCGTCCGTGGCGAGTCGGGCGGAGGACGTGGTGCGCACGGTCGCATCGCGAGCGCCGCGGCCCGTCATCTTCGCTCGGGTGAAGCTGACCTCGGAGGACGGTCACGATGGCGACCAGCAGGCGGTGGCCGAGGCGACGCTTGACGTGTCGGGCATGCTCGTTCGAGCGCAATCCGCAGCACAGAGCATGAGCGCCGCAGTCGAGGGCCTCGCCGATCGGTTGGATCGCCGGCTTCGCCGAGTCACCGAGCGGTTGCAGACCAAGCGGGGGCGTCCTCCCCAGACACCAGAGGGCGGGTGGCGTCACGGGGATCTGCCCCGCTACCCGCATCCCGATCAGGGTCGACGCGTGCTGCATCACAAGACTTACGGACCCGAGACCGCCTCGATCGAGGAGGCACTGTTCGACCTCGAAGTGCTCGACTACCACTTCTTCCTGTTCACCGACGCCGCGGACCGGGTCGACTCGATCGTGTATCAGGTGGAGGACGGCGTGGCGCTGCGGAGAGCCGACGGGCACCGGCCTGGTCACCCGCTGCCGGACGGGCACGGCTGGAACCCGGCGCCGGCGTCCGACCTCGGGATCGAGGATGCCGTGGACCGACTGGATACGTCGGCGGAGCCCTTCGTGTTCTTTTCGATGCCCACATCGAACCGTGCCCGGGTGCTCTATCGCCGCTACGACGGGCACTACGGCCTCATAGAGCCGCTTGGTGCTGCGCCCCGGAGCACTCGGGCTTGAGCCGGTTTGCCGGCGCGGCGCCGTGGGTAATAGGCGGCGACACCGACGAGAGGCATCATCCGTCAATGAGAC
>JAUYIV010000150.1 GCA_030688105.1 Actinomycetota bacterium
GCTGGCTGGGGGACATGGGCTTCTTCGACCAGACCGTGGACGACCTCGACTCACCGGCCGAGCGGTTCCAGGCAAACCCCCATGTGTCGGGTAGGGATGGGGGCATGACGCTCAACCTCCACTGGTTCGCCCGGGACGGGATGACGCTCCTCGGTCGCCTCGAGGGGTTCGATGGAGGGCATGCCGTGTTCAGGGACGACCTCCACGAGAAGCTGGAGGCCGCCGACACCATGGCGGGTGAGATGTGCGCCGGCATCGACGCCTACATCAAGGAGGCCGGGATCGACGCCCCCGAGGAGGAACTGCCGACCCCCCGCCACGGCTTCGAGCAACCTCAGATCGATCGTCTCGATCTGTCAGATGCCGGGATCGGCACGATCCTGTGGGCGGCCGGCCATCGGTTCGACTTCGGCTGGGTCGAGCCTGCCGAACTCGACGACTTCGGCTACCCGATCCAGCGGCGGGGGATCACCAACAGGCCGGGCCTCTACTTCCTCGGCCTCCATTGGATGCACACGATCGGATCCGGCCTCTTCTACGGGGTCGGTGACGATGCCCGCCACATCGCCGAACACATCGATTCGGGCTGAGGCCACTACCGCATTCGGTTGATAGCTCTGCTACCTCGTCGTCGCGCCGGGTCGGGCTGGAAGCACACCTTCGACCTGTCGGCGGCGTTGAGTCGGCAGTACTGGCTCCGGCCCCCCTGAAGAGCCGTGATGGACTCGTGTGATCGTTCTGGGTGGCGGCTCCTACCCTTGGCCGGGTGAGCGAGAAAGGCACCAGGGAGGAGGAGGTACGAGCCGCGGAGCTTATCGCCGCCTGCTGCCTGGCGACCGACCTGGGGATGGGCTTCCCCTTCGAACATGGCCTGCACGCCACACTGATGGCACACAAGCTGGCCGACCTCCTCGGCGTCGACTCCGAGACCGCGTCGCAGACCTACTACTCGTGTCTCCTCGCGTACACCGGCTGCACCACCGACGCCGACCTCAGCATCCAGATATTCGGGGGGAACCGGACCGCGAGCATCACCCCTGCCCAGTTCGGATCGAGGGTCGAGATGCTCGGCGGCGTCGTCCGCGCCCTTCCCCCTCCTGGCCTTCCGCCGCACCGGCGCCTCTACGAGATCGCACGACGACTGCCGAGGGCGGCCCGGTTCCTCGAGCCCCATTTCGTGGCACTGTGCGATGTCGCCGAGATGATGGCCGAGCGGCTCGGTCTGCCGCCCTCGATCCACCGAATGTTCGAGTACCTGACCGAGCGATGGGACGGCAAGGGGGTCCTGGGCCGAGCGAAGGGCGACGAGATCCCCCTTCCGCTTCGGATCGCCACCGTGGCCAGAGACGCCGCCTACCAGCGATTGATCGTCGGCGACGCGCAGGCCGTCGACCTGATCCGAGAACGAGCCGGCAGGGCCTTCGATCCTGAGATCGCCGACGCCTTCGTCGCCGGGGCGGCCGAGGTGCTGGCCGCCGCCGACGCCCCCGAGTCCGTCTGGGAAGCAGTCCTGAACGCCGAGCCCGGGCCCCGGTTGACCCTTCGGGCAGAGAAGATCGACCGTGCCCTGGCCGCCATGGGCGACTTCGCCGATCTGGTGTCACCGTTCCAGGCCGGGCACTCGGCCGGAGTGGCGAAGCTGTCGGTTTCCGCCGCCGAGCTGTCCGGCTTCGAAGCCGCCGACGTGGGGCGGTTGCGACGGGCGGCGCACCTGCACGACCTGGGGCGGGTGGCGATCCATCCTCGAATCTGGCAGAAACCGGGACCACTCTCTGCCGGCGAGCTGGAGGAGGTCAGGCTGCACCCCTACTACACCGAGCGGGTCCTCTCACGCTCATCGTTCCTGTCCTCGCTGGCCGAGGTCGCCTGCGCCCATCACGAGAGGCTCGACGGAACCGGGTACCACCGCGGCGTCACGGCGCCTTCGCTGTCCCTGCCCGCCCGTCTTCTCGCCGCTGCTGACGCCTTTCATGCGATGACCGAGCCGAGGCCCCATCGAGCGGCACTGTCGGCGGAACAGGCTGCCGACGAGCTGGTCCGAGAGGCGGGCGCCGGTCGTCTGGACGCGGACATGGTTCGGGCGGTCGTGGAGGCAGCGGGGCAACCTGCCCCCCAGGTCGAGCGTCCGGCTGGGCTGACCGAGCGTGAAGCCGAGATCGTCGGCCTGTTGGCCCGTGGCCTGCAGACCAAGCAGATGGCCCGCGCCCTCCACATTTCGGTCAAGACCGCCGACCATCACATCCAGAACGCCTATCGGAAGATGGGCGTGTCCAGCCGGGCCGCCGCCACCCTGTTCGCCATGGAGCATGGCCTGGTGTCATGGGGTGACCTCGGGAGGATCCCGGCCGCCGGTCAGCGCTGACGCGGATCCTCGGAGCCCGGCATGGGGCCGGCCCCGGGGTGCGCCAGCGGCGATGGGGAGAACTCCCGATTCTCAGGGGGGGCGGCCGCCCGTAACGTCGTCCTCGGAGAGAGGAGCAAGCCATGCCGGCCAGAGGTCACGCACTTTGAAGGATCAACGATTCGAGACCGTGATCATCGGGGCGGGTCAGGGCGGGCTCGCCGTTGGCTACCACCTGGCCCGACAGGACCAACGATTTGTGATCCTGGACGCGCTGCCCAGGGTGGGGGACAACTGGCGCAGGCACTACGACTCGCTGAAGCTGTACAACCCGGCGAAGCTCAACGGGCTCCCCGGGATGTCGTTTCCGGCCCCACGATTGTCGTATCCGACGCGGGACCAGGTGGCCGACTTCCTGGCGGCCTACGCGGTGGAGTTCCGGCTCCCGGTTCGAACGGGCGTCAAGGTGGACCGCCTGTCCCGAAACGGCGACGGTTACCTCGTCACCGCCGGCGACGAACGGTTCCAGGCCGACAACGTCGTGGTGGCCACGGGCACGTTCGGTCGACCGTACGCGCCCGCGTTCGCCGGGGAACTCGACCCGGAAATCGTGCAACTGCATTCGAGCGAGTACAAGAACCCGTCGCAGCTTCGATCCGGTCCGGTGCTGGTCGTGGGTGCCGCGCACTCGGGCGCGGACATCGCCCTGGAGGTCGCGACGGCGGACCACCAGACGGTGCTGTCGGGCCGCGACACGGGCCAGGTCCCGTTCGACATCGACAGCCCGTGGATGCGGCCGTTGTGGCCTGTCCTGTCGTTCGTGGCGCGGCGGGTCCTGACGATCCGGACGCCGATAGGGCGCAAGATTCGTCCCAAGATCCGGGCGCACGGCGTCCCGCTGCTGCGGGTCAAGACCAGGGACCTCCGAGCCGCAGGTGTGGAGCGGGTGTTCGAGCGCACCACCGGCGTGGAGGACGGCCGTCCAGTGCTCGAGGGCGGCCGCACTCTCGACGTGGCCAACGTGATCTGGTGTACCGGCTTCCGGCAGCGATTCGGGTGGATCGATCTGCCCGTGATCGACGAGGAAGGCTGGCCGCTCGAGAGGCGCGGGGTCGTCCAGTCCTCCCCTGGCCTGTACTTCATGGGATTGGCATTCCAGTACTCGTTCGGCTCGATGCTGTTCGTCGGGGTCAAGCGTGACGCGGCCTACGTTGCCCGGCAAATAGTGCGGCGGATGGCGAAGGGAGTTCGGGTCACGTCGGCGGATGCAAGCAAGACCACCGCGAGCTGACAAGGCCCCGATCGGCGCGGGAGGACCGAGGGGTGTGGGCCATGGCGGGTCGACAAGAGCACGTGGCGGCCCCTGCGCTCTCCGCAGAGGCTGTGAAGTCCGGTTTCGGTCGGCAGTGAGGGACCTTTCCTACGCGAGGCACTCACCCCACCAGTGCGAACAGCTGCCAGCCCTCGTCCACGCCCTTGAGGGTGTGGGTGCCGCGGTCCTCGAAGCGGAACTGTGAGCCGACGACCAGGTCCTTGACGGTGCGGGAGACGAAGACCTCGTTCGGTCCCGCCGAAGGCCATCACCCGAGTGGCGATGTGGACCCGAGACCGCCGAGGTCGTCTCCGCGCAGCTCCACCTCCCCGGTGTGGAGGCCGGCCCTCACCGGTAGGCCGGCGTTGCGCAAGGCGGGGGTCAGCTCCTGGGCGATGACGGACGCGAAACATCGCAGACACTTCGCGTGTTTAGAGGGACGGCGAGGGAAAACGACCGTCCCCCGCCGTCGTCGTTCCAACCGTCCGACGCGCGGTAGCGGGCCCTCGTCACGGACACCACCAGTCCAGCTTCCCGGAGGCGATGACGGCGCCCGAGGGCGAGATCACCCGCACCGACCCGACTCGCTCCCCTCTGACCAGTTCTTCGGTCAGCATTTCAAACTCGAGGCCGTGGGCTTGTGGAAATCCCCCGGTCAGGTTGAACCGGCGCTCAGGTCCATTGGGCGGCTGAAAGATCAACGTGCTCCCTGGAGGGATCTCGACGTCTTCCCGCTGGTTCACGATCACGAAGACTGAGGCGGCGGAAGCCCCAGGCCGGAGAAAGCCGCCAGAGAGATCGAAGTCGGCCGGGTCGATGCCCTGGAATAGGCGCTGGTAGTCGACCTCGAGCGCGTCCTCTGCCCTCTCCTCGGCAAAGGACCGGACCACGTCCCCGTCTTTGAGAGTCTCTGGCGGGGCGACGATCACGATGTCGCAACCGGTGAGACCCTCTTCCACCACCAGGGCTCGTCCGATCCTTTCTCTCGGCACAACCGGTCGTGCCTCAACCTCGACGGGGATGTAGCGCTCCGAGTAGAGGAGCTCGCTCACCACCACGAAGACGACGTCAATTCCATCGCGCGTGACGACGGCGGTCTCAGGGACCACCGCAGCATCCAGACCCGAATAGTTGCTGAGAAACCCGACGCCGAGGTAGGGAACCGGTGCGGGAAGATACCCTGATCCCCCCTCCGCGGGTGGTTGCTCGACAATGCCGACTGCCGCGGCCTTTTCCTGCGACTCCGTAAGTTGCCACCCACCAGTGGTCGTGGTCGCCCGACCGCGGGTGTCCTCGCCGTTCCCGAGCAGAAGGAGCGGCAGGCCGACGGCCACCGCCGCAACCACCGCCGCGGCAATCACGGTCGGCCATGGCGGGATCGAGCGGCGCCGTGCCGGGCTCGCACCGGCGGGCTGTCCAATGCGTACGTCAGGCGGGTCTGGTGCCATCTCCATCAGGTCACGCACCAAGAGCCTGATCCTCCGGTCAATCGGTTCGGTCATCTGAGAACCTCCCTCAGCCGCGCCCGTGCCCGGGCGAGATGCCGGCGCACCGAACCCTCGGAGATCTCAAGGGTCCCTGCGACCTGCTCCACTGTGAGATCCTCCCAATAGGTCAGCACCACCACGGCCCGCTGACGCATCGAAAGTCGGCTCACCGCTTCGAGGACGTCCAAGTCGGGCAAGGACTGCTCGCTGGTCGCCGGGACCGCGGCCCGCTGCTCCCGGACCCGACGGGACAGCGCAGAGCGGTAATGGGTCCGTGCCCGGTTAAACACGCAGCGGTACAAGTAGGCGCGGTGGTTGCCCACCCCGGACCAACTAGGCGACAAGAACGCCCTCATGACTGCATCCATCACCACGTCGGGGGCATCGAACGGCCCCACCAGCCCGGTGGCAAAGCGCACCAAGTCATCGGCGTGGCGTCTGTAGAGGTCTTCACGGGTCTCATCCATTACGAGGGCCACACCCCTATGACACGGTCAGCACCGTCTCCGGGTGACAAGGTCTTCGTTGAGGAGTTCTAAGGAGACGGCGTTGGATCTCCGGAGGCGCGTGACATCCTTCCGGGAACAAGATTCCCAACCTGTCCCATCACCCCCGGCACTCCGTGGAGATCTCCAGGATGGGCGAGTCGTCCTCCGGTTCGTCTTCGCCGAAGTAGAAGCACACCTCCGATCCGTCGGCGGCCCCGTAGCGGTAGTAGTGCTCCTCCGAGTTGCTCCCTGCCCTGACCTGGGTGCCGTAGGTGTCCTGGAGGTCGGCGAGGGTGTGGCCCACGGTGATGCCGGACAGGGTCTGCACGTATCCCGCCGGCCTCGGGTCGCCGTTGGCGTCGAAGGAGGGGCCCACGTAGCGCACCCGGGCGAAGGTCTCCGGCCGATCCGGGTCGTCGTCGTTGGGCCCGTAGAAGAGGAAGGCGATGCCTTCGATGAAGATCCCGCGGAACCCCTCCTGGCCCGGTGCCTCCCATCCGGTGTCGAACTCGTCGTATTCGTCTCGCACGCCGTGGCCGAGGAACTCGAAGATCTTGTCGATCATCGGGGCGGCGGCCGTGCCGAGCACGAACTGGGTGTCCCCGTAGGCGATTCCGTCGGTGGTGATGATCCAGTCGCCGGCCTCGGCGATGGAGGCGAAGCCCACCTCGAGGGTGAACAGCGTCGGGTCACCCGCCGTGCTCACCTCGATCGTGTGATCGCCGCTGACCGCGATCGCAAACGTGGTGCCGTCCTCCGACTCCAACGGCGCTCCCGCGGCATCCCTCACGATCGCGCTCACTCCCTCGCCGGAGACGACCCGCACCGTGAGGGTGCTCCCGAAGAGCAGCGAGACCGCGAACTCCTCTGGCTCGCCGGCGGCGGTGTGGCCGACGACCGTCACCGGATCTTCACCGGGCTCGATGCGCCGGTCCTCGTTGCACGTCCGGCTCAGCAGGGCGAACAGGTCCTCGGTGGGCTCACCGGTGACGTCGAAGCCGAGGGGGGTCTGCGCAGCCTCGACGGCGGTCGTGGTCGCCGGCCCGAACTCACCGTCCACGGTGAGATTCCCATAGCCGCCACACCCCAGGAGGAACTGGATGGCGGCGACGGTCTCGCTCTGGTCGCCTTCGGTCGCCAGGACCGGTGAGGGCGGCAGCGTGGTGGTCGTCGTCGCCTCGGTGGTGGGAGTCGTCGTGGTCTGCGGCGCCGTCGACGTGGTCGTGGCCGGCGCGGTAGTGGTGGTTTCGGCGGTGCCGCCGTCGCACGACGTCGCTACGAGCGCGAGCGTCACCATCATGAGGGCCGGTTTGCGGATTGTCCTTGGCATTGGAACCCTTCGCTTGGAGGTCACGTCCGCGCCGCAAAAGCTACTCGCGGAGGGATCGGCCCCGTGTCATCCCGATCCCACTGAGGCTCTTCGCGTCTGCCTGACCGGGTCGGCGCCGCACGCTCCAGGTAGCTTCCCGATATGGCCATCACCCGCGACGACTGCGCCTCGCTCGACGACAACGATCCGCTGAGGAGCATCCGCGATCGCTTCGTGCTCCCCGATGGCATCGTCTACCTCGATGGGAACTCCCTCGGGCCCATGGCCCGGAACGTCCCCACCCGCGCCGACACCATCCTCTCAGAGTGGTCCTCACGCCTGATCCGGGGGTGGATGGAAGAGGGCTGGTGGGAGCTGCCGCTTCGGGTCGGCGCCAGGATCGCTCGGCTGATCGGGGCGGCCCCGGAGCAGGTGATCGTGTCCGACACCACGACCACCAACCTCTACAAGACCCTCAGCGCCGCGGTCGGGCTCCGGTCCGACCGGAGCGTCGTCGTCATCGAGGAGTCGGCGTTCCCCACCGACATCTATGTGGCACAGAGCGTCGCCCGACGGATCGGTGGCGAGCTACGAATGCTCCTTCGGGGCAAGCCGGTGGAGTCCGTGCTCGACGACACGGTCGCCGCCGTGGTGATGAACCACGTCGACTTCCGCACCGCCGAGATCGCCGACATGGCCGCCGCCACCTCCGCCATCCACGACGCCGGCGCCCTGGCCATCTGGGACCTCTCCCACAGCGCCGGGGTCCTGCCGGTGGCCCTCGACGTGTGCGAGGTCGACTTCGCCGTCGGATGCACTTACAAGTACCTCAACGGTGGCCCGGGAGCCCCCGCCTACCTATACGTGAACGCCCGGCACCTCGGAGAGGCGACCCAGCCCATTCCGGGCTGGATGGGGCACGCCGACCCCTTCCTCATGGAGAACGAGTACCGGCCCAGCGAGGGCATCCGTCGCTTCCTCACCGGCAGCCAGCCCATCATCTCGATGAGGATCCTCGACGCCGCCCTCGACGCCTACGACGGAGCCGACATCGCCGCGGTCCGGGCCAAGGGCATCGCCCTCACCGACCTGTTCATCGAGCTGGTGGACGATCGCCTCGGGCTCGAGGTGCTCTCGCCACGTGACTCCGATCGTCGGGGCAGCCAGGTGTCGCTGCGGCACCCCAATGCTGCTGCGGTGTACGAGACGTTGGTCGATCGCGGCCTGCAGGGCGACTTCCGCAACCCCGACATCCTTCGGTTCGGCTTTGCCCCGTTGTATGTGTCCTTCACCGACGCTTGGGATGCGGTGGAGATCCTGGCTGCGGTCCTCGGCGAGAGATGAGGGTCGCCGCGGCGATGCTGGTGCCCCTAGTCCTGACCGCCTGCGCCACCGAAACCGAACCGCTTCGCCCGTTTCGACACCTCGCCCTGGGCGACTCGTACACGATCGGGGAGGGGGTCGACCCGGAGGAGCGGTGGCCGGCGCAGCTCGCCTCGCGGCTCCGTGCGGAGGGGTTCGCCATGGGGGATCCTGAGATCGTCGCCCGCACCGGGTGGACCACCGCCGAGCTGGACGCCGCCATCGACGCCGCCTCGCCCCAGGGGCCCTACGACCTGGTTTCGCTGCTCATCGGGGTCAACGACCAGTTCCGCGGTCTCGACATCGGGGAGTATCGGGCCGGGTTCGTCACGTTGCTCGAAAGGGCGATCGGCTTCGCCGGCGGCGATCCGGGCCGAGTCATGGTGTTCTCCATCCCCGACTGGGGGGTCACCCCCTTCGCCGGGGATCACGACCCGGAAGAGATCGCTGCGGAGATCGACGCCTTCAATGCCGCGGCCTCGGGGGAGACCATGCGCCGGGGCGCCCGGTTCATCGACGTCACCCCGATCTCGCGGTGGGCCGGCGACGATCCCACTCTGCTCGCCGCCGACGGGCTCCATCCCTCGGGGGCCATGTACGCGGAGTGGGCCGGGCTCGCCCTCCCTCTCGCCCGCCAGATCCTCGACCGCTGAGAGTGTCCTCGCCGGCTGGCGATTGGTCGCGTCGACATGCAGGGGGGACCGATCTGCCTCCTGTCCGGCGGCAGATCTGG